>JBFJWR010000012.1:0-21452 GCA_041623535.1 Pseudomonadales bacterium | reverse complement strand
GCGCCAGGGCCAGGGTCTGCTCCGGGGTGGACCATTCCATGCCGTGTGAACTGGTAATCATCAGTACGGTGGAACTCCAGCGACCGGACTGCTTCAGGTCGGCAACCAGCAGGCCGAGCTGCTCGTCCAGGTGCCCCAGCGTGGCCAGGCGCTGCCCGGAAGTGCCAGTGACCGGGTCTGCGGTCGCCAGGTGCCCAATGGTGTCCAGGTCGGAAAGGCTGAGCAGCAACAGGCTGGCATGGGGCAGGTACTGGCGGGCAATTTCCACCGCCCGCGCATCGGGTACATGACCGAGCGCGGCATTGAAGGCGGGGTCGTTGGCGGGCTGGTAGAGCCGTGAAGGGGCCCGCGCAAAAGGACTGCAATGCGCGCCGGAACTGCCGCAATCACTGTACAGTTCCTGCACTTCCCGGTCGGCAATCACGACGGCAGTCTGCAGTTCGGGGCAGTGCTTGTGGAGCATGCGAAACAGGGTGGGTGCCGCGAGGTCAGAAGGTCGCGACGGTGCACGGGGGATCTCGCGCCGCTTGCGGCTCCAGGTCACGTTGTTGGCGATACCGTGGCTCTCCGGGTAGCGCCCGGTGAGCAGCGAGGCGTGCCCGTTCAGATCATTGGACGGAAACACGCCGCGGCTTTCGGTGTACCAGGTGCCATCGATGCGTAACTCGTGGAGGGTCGGAAAGCGCAGGTCGGATGCCGCCAGTTCCCGCGGCATCAGGCTTTCAACAATCACGACAATCACTGTGAGCCCGGGAACTTTCGGGATTTCAGCGCGGACGGCAGTGCTGCCAGTCAGGCACAGCAGCATCAGCAGCAGGCCGGTGAAGCGACGGCAGGAGCAGCGCATCGTTGGTGCGCCCGGGATCAGTTGCATGGCGGTCAGTTTTCTGGATTCAGGCAACGTCTGGCAGCCTGTGGCGTCACCGGTTGACGTTCTTCGGGCGGGCAGGTCGTATGGCGAATCATGGGGATGCGTGGTCAGCTGGCCAGCAACGCCATGGCGGCTTCCATTTCGGCAGTGACGTCTTCCTCAAAACTTTCACCGGAATCCACGTCCGTGCTCAGGCCGAGCCGGCCGAAAGAACTGATATTGTTCCAGTCCAGCTGGGCAAACGGGTGATCGGTGCCCACGTACGACTGCAGGGTCGCAACCTGGACCAGGTCGGCGTAATCCGGCGCCGCCACCTGGCGTTCGAAATTCCGGTATTCACGTGGCACATTGCGTATCGATTCCGGAAACTGCCATTTCTCCAGGATCATCATGCCAATGTCGGCGTGCACCTCGTCAATGATCTGGTTCAGGATCTTGCTGTTGCTCAGCAGGTTGCTGTGTTCCTCGGCGAACGTGAGGATGGGCAGTATGCCGATCTGGTGGGTCAGTCCGGCCAGCGTGGCCTCGTCCGGCTTGAGCCGGCCCTTGCCGTAATGTTTTGCGAGCACGTGGCAGATGCCGGCCACTTCGGTGGTCTTCTGCCAGACTTCGCGCATGATGCGGTCGACGACGTCGGAGGTCGCCTGGAACATCTGCTCCATGGCCAGTCCGGTTGCCAGGTTTGCCGTGTAGCTGATGCCGAGCCGGCTGACTGCCATCTGTACGTTTTCTATTTCGACGGTACCCCGCATCAGCGGGCTGTTTGCCACCTTGATGATGCGCGCGGTCAGTGCCGGGTCGTTCTGTATGACCTTGGCCAGGCCGGCTGCGGAGATGTCGTCATCCTCTGCCGCTTCGCGCACCTGCAGCGCGACTTCCGGCAGTGTGGGTAACTGGAGCTGGTCTTTTTCGATGGCCGTGGTCAGCAGTTTGCGTACGCGCTCGACGATATCGCTCATGAAAAGGGCCTTAGGTGTCCGGGTCTGCTTATGAATCGACACAACCGGCAGCGTGGGCGAATCTGCCCCTGCTGTCTGCGGCAATCCTAGTCAGTTATAGCCGAATATGGAAGTTCGAGGACGGTCAGCCCCGGGCCATCCGGAGAACCCAGGTGCAGGTCACCCGCGCTTGCTGCATCCGTACGCAGTACCGCGAGCAGCTCCTGGCCTGATTCCGTGCGGGCAGACTGTATCACCTGGCCCACTGCGGCGTCCTCGTGCGCCGTGCAGATCGCGGTGCCGGGGTCGGCCCCCGCTTCCGGGTCGCTGGTGGCCAGTCGAAACGTGCATTTTTTGAGCGTGCCGCGATATTGCATGCGGGCGACGATTTCCTGCCCGGTGTAACAGCCCTTGGTGAAGCTGATGGCATCCAGTTTTTGCAGATTGAGCATTTGTGGCACCAGGGTCTCGGCCAGCGCGGGAGAAATCCAGCCGATTCCGGCCCGAATGTCCCCGACCTGCCATGCGGCCTCGCCGACCGGCTGCGCGATGGTCGCCAGTCGATCCCAGATTGTGATCGCGCTGCGCGTCGGCAGCCAGAGTTCAAAGCGCGCTGGTTGACCGTGGATGCGTACCAGGCTGCCTCCCTCCAGGGTCGTGCAGCGGTTGAGCGAGTCCGGGATGTTGCCGAGCAATGCCTGCAGGCGGGCGGGCGCGGTCTCGCCCCAGAGGCCGATGCCGGCCCATTCTTCGTTACAGGCTTCGGTCGTGCATTTGTAAAAGGGCTGGAATTTGGCCAGCGCTTCGGTCAGTGCGGCCCCCTGGCCCCGTGGCAGGCTGAGCAGCAGGTCATCTCCAACCTGCAGCATGCGGAAATTTGCGACCATGCGTCCCTTGGGTGTGCAGCATGCACCGAGTACGCTGGATTCCCGGGTGACTGATTCCAGGTCGCAGGTGAACTGACCCTGGAGGAAGCGCCGGGTGTCGGGGCCACTGAAGCGGATCCAGTCACGCCGGACCAGCGCCGTGAAATGCAGTTCCGCTTCCGGATCGGGGTCGCCTGCAAACCGGTCGATCGTTCCGTCCTGCCATTGCGCGCCGCGAGATTCGAGGAATTCGTGCCAGTCGGGGTGTGCGTTCATGAGTCACTCATTGATTTGCCTGAATCTATGATAGGTTTGGCCACGTTTTCGCAGCAAGGACTATCGAAGATGGCAACTGCCAGCGGCCTGGATCGGCGCGAGTACCTGGAACGTGCACGCTGGCGCAGTCGGCGCGGCATGCTGGAAATCGATTTTTTCCTGGTCGGCTTTGCCGAAAACCGCCTGGCTGATCTGGGCGAGGCGCAGCAGGCCGAATACACGCGCTTGCTCGAGTGTGAGGATGTCGATCTGCATGCGTGGCTGACTGGCCGGGGCGAATCACCGGATGCCGGATTGCACGCCATGATTACGTTGATCCGGGAATATGCTGCCCAGCCTGGTCGTTGAGTCGCGGCCATCCCGCACCTGCCTGGCGCTGTGCCTGGTCCTGGCGTCCGCCATCCCCGTGTTACTCCTGCTTAGTCGTGCGCCCTTGGGCGTTCAGGTGCCGGTCGCACTCGTGGCCTGGTGCGGCCTCTGGCGCATCCTGCGCTCGGGTGGCTGGTTTCGCGGCACTGCCCAGGCGGCAGTGGCGCATGGCGAGCAGGGCTGGCGCCTGCGTCTGGCCGGCGAGTCAGACTGGGAAGCGGTGCAATTGCTACCCGATTACCTGGTCTGGCCACACCTGGTTGTGTTGCGCCTGCAGCGCGCAGGCGGGTCGCTGGTCGCCGTGGTGCTGTGGCCGGATTCGGCGGCGGCAGACAGCCTGCGACGATTGCGCGTGTTGCTGCGCTGGAGTCCTGACGCCGTGAACTGCGGTGCCGAATGATTTCCCGAATCTGGCGGCAAGCCTGGTTCTGCCGTCAAATGCCTCCGCAGCCGGCCTCCGGAAAGCCCTGTTAAACCGCCCGGGTGTCGCGGGGATCCGGTGCCAGGATGGTGTCTGCCGCCACGTCGTCAGTCTCGGGGTAGTCCAGCGTGTAGTGCAGCCCCCGGCTTTCCTTGCGCAGCATGGCTGAACGGATGATCAGTGCGGCCACCTCCACCAGGTTACGCAGTTCCAGCAGATCGTTGCTGACCCGGTAGTTGCTGTAAAACTCGTGGATTTCCCGCTGTAACAGTTCAACGCGATAGGCAGCGCGCTGGATGCGCTTGTTGGTGCGCACAATGCCGACGTAATTCCACATGAATCTGCGCAGTTCATGCCAGTTGTGGGCAATCACCACGTCTTCGTCGGAGTCGGTGACCTGGCTTTCGTCCCATTCCGGAAAACTCGCCGGTACCGGCAGCTGTGGCAGCTGTTCGGTAATGTGTCGTGCGCAGGTGCTGCCGTACACGATGCATTCCATCAGCGAGTTGCTCGCCATGCGATTCGCGCCGTGCAGGCCGGTACAGGCGGTTTCGCCTATGGCGTACAGGCCCGCGATATCGGTGCGGCCGTGGTGGTCGACGATGACGCCGCCACAGGTGTAGTGCGCAGCAGGCACCACCGGCACCGGCCCGGACGAGAGGTCAAAGCC
Organism: Pseudomonadales bacterium; assembly: GCA_041623535.1. GTDB lineage: Bacteria > Pseudomonadota > Gammaproteobacteria > Pseudomonadales > JBFGWM01 > JBFJWR01. Next base: position 17,041 of record JBFJWR010000012.1, on the reverse strand, counting down.
GAAGTCCAGGCAATGCTGCCAGACCGTCGGAAAATGTTCCTGCAACCAACTGGCCGGGCGGTCACTGATGTCCAGGTAGACGCAGTCCACCCCGAGGCGCTTCATCTCGTGATCGATCGCGCGGGCCACGATATCGCGCGGGGCCAGTTCCGCGCGCTCATCAAAACGCTGCATGAAGCGACTGCCATCCGGCAACAGCAGGCGGGCGCCTTCGCCGCGCAGCGCTTCGGTCAGCAGAAAGGATTTGGCTTGCGGGTGGTACAGGCAGGTCGGGTGAAACTGGTTGAACTCCATGTTGGCGACCCGGCAGCCGGCGCGCCAGGCCATGGCAATGCCATCCCCCGTGGCGCCGTCCGGGTTGCTCGTATACAGGTAGACTTTGCTGGCGCCACCACAGGCGAGAATGACTGCACGGGCGCGGAATGTTTCCACGCGTCCGGTCTGCCGGTTGAGCACGTAGGCGCCACTGCAATTGCCATGCTTCGGGTCCAGCAGCAGGTCGATGGCCACCCGCTGCGGATACGTCCGGATATTGTCACGTGCCTCAAGATGCTGCTGCAGCGTCTGGGAAATGGCCTGCCCGGTGGCATCCTGGGCATGGAGAATGCGGCGGCGACTATGACCACCCTCCTGGTTGAGGTGAAAGTCTCGGGTGCCATCGGCTTGTATCTCGGTGCTGAAGGGCACGCCCATCTCGACCAGCCATTCGATGGCTGCGCGGCTTTGCTCCACGATGTGGCGCACCGCGTCCGCATCGCACAGGCCGGCGCCCGCATTCAGCGTGTCCGCGATGTGTGCATCGACGGTGTCATCGGCGGCGATCACGCCGGCCACTCCCCCCTGCGCATGCCAGGTGGAGCCAGCGCCGGCATCTCCCTTGTTGAGTATCGCGATCCGCGTGTCTGCGGGCAGACGCAGCGCTGCCGTCAGCCCGGCTGCACCGCTGCCGATGATCAGCACATCGTATTCGGACTGGCTCATGGGGTTCCCCGTGGTGGCAGGCGGGCGGGCACTGCGTGAAGGCACTGGCCGCTATAATACGTCTGGCCGCGTGCAGAAAGAAATTGGCGGCAGTTGCGCGTCGGACAGATTAGAGGATGATGTGCGGTTTGCCGGTATGTTTGCCGACATCAGCAGGGAGTGAGCCTGACTTGCGATGGCCCGATAGGAGCGAGAACTACTGCCGCGTTCCGGTGTCTGAAATGATATCGGTGCCGGGTATTTCCAGACGCGTGTCAGTCCCTTGGCGGATATGAGTTCCGGGAGCGACAAAAGCCTTGTGCGCCGGGTGCAGCAGGGCGACAAGCGCGCGTTTGATCTGCTGGTGCTCAAGTATCAGCACAAGATCATCAGCCTGGTCGGCCGTTACGTACATGATCGCCACGAGGCGCTGGACGTGACCCAGGAGGCATTCATCAAGGCGTATCGGGCCTTGGGGAACTTTCGCGGTGAAAGTGCGTTCTATACATGGTTGTACCGAATTGCGATCAATACGGCCAAGAATTACCTGGTGGCGCGCTCGCGACGGCCTCCGGGTGCTGATGTCGAGATCGAGGATGCCGAGCATTTCGAGGGCGACAGCGGGCTCAAGGATATCGCGACTCCCGAAGGGAGCCTGCGTGCCAGCGAACTGGAAGTGGCCATCGGCGAGGCCGTGGCGAATTTGCCCGAGGAACTGCGTACAGCCATCATGCTGCGCGAGTATGACGGGCTGAGCTATGAGGATATAGCCGGGATCATGGAATGCCCGGTGGGTACGGTTCGATCCCGGATCTTCCGTGCCCGGGAAGCGATAGAACTGAAAATCAGACCCATACTGGATTAACTGGCCGGACGATGAACATGAACGAACAACCAGACGCTGCGGCGACACCGGTAAACCGGGGCGAGATGCTGTCCCGGCTGATGGACGACGACCTGACTGAATTCGAAGCCCGGCGCATGCTGGCGGACCTGGCTGAGAACGCTGCAGAAGACCTCGCCACCTGGCACCGTTTCCATGCGATTGGAGCCGTGTTGCGCGGTGAACAGCCGGCTGTGGGGGCACTGGATCTGTCGGCCCGCGTGCGTGATGCCGTGGCCTCCGAATCGGCTCACGAGGTGCAGGAGGCGGCAATCGCGGAGCCGCGCTCCGGCCGCTCCTGGGGTGGGCTGGCGATTGCTGCCAGCGTGGCGCTGATGGCGGTGTTCCTGGTTCGATCCATCGATTCCGGCAACAGTAATGATGCGGCGACCGAGACCGTGGCGCAGGCGCCAGCACAAGGCGCGCCGGCCCGGCAACCGACCGGCACCCTGGCTGCCTCGCAAGCGCCCGCTACCGGACAGCCGGTCATCATTCGTGCCAACGGCATTGAAAATGTACAGGTGGACCGTCGTCCTCCACAGCCCCACCTGTACCTGGTGCGGCATGCAGAGTTTTCGTCCTTTGCCGGCAGTGGCGGCATGATGCCCTATGCACGGGTCGCCAGTTCTGACTCTGCTGAATGATGGTGCATCGAGGGTCCCGGAGGTCGGGGGCAGCATGAGGTCACAAGCCCGGATATCCCCGATTTCAGTACGGCTGGTCCTGGCTTTGTGCCTGTTGCCGGTTTTCGCGCAGGCTGATTCCCAGGACCCGTTGCCCTGGCTGCAGCGCATGATGGATGCATTTCGCGAGAACACCTACCAGGGAACATTCGTCTACGCGCATGGCGATCATTTCCGGACCCTGCGGGTCCTGCACGAGAACGGTACCGGGCAGGAGCGTGAAAAGCTGACCGAGATGGAAGGCGGCATGCGCGAAGTGCTGCGCGTGGGTGACATGGTGACCTGTCGTTTGCCGGAAGAGGGTTCCGGTAAAAGCAGTTACTGCCCGCATACCGGGCCGTTTTCGCGGGCATTGTTCCAGGACGTGGATCGGCTCTCCGGCAGTTACCGGGTTGCGGTGACCGGTCAGGAGCGGGTCGCCGGGCGGGACGCCGTGGCGATCTCGATAGAGCCGCAGGATGCCTACCGTTATGCCTATCAGCTCTGGCTGGACCGGGAATCCGCAATGCTGCTGCGCTGTCTGCTCAAGAATGCCGATGGGGAAGTGCTGGAGCGTTTTCAGTTCACGGAACTGACCATCGGCGGGACGATTCCTGACGAGGCCTTTGAACTGGGAGCGGGTGAGACTTCCCATCATCACCTGGGTGATCCTGATGCACTGATGGCGGTGCAGGATGACGGGCTCTGGCAGGTTGGCTGGATGCCTGACGGCTTTTCCCCGGTCATGAAAATGCCGGCTCATGCGGCCAGGTCCGGCGCGCGCCTGTTCACTGACGGCCTCGCCCTGGTGTCTGTTTTTGTCGAGCGGACCGAAGGGCCGACTGCGGGCGAGACGGCTCGCATGGGCGCGACGGTCGCGGTTTCACGGGTTATCGCCCAGGCGGGTGACCGCTGGCTGGTCACGGTGGTCGGCGAAGTGCCGGAACGAACCGCGCAAAAGATGGCCGAGTCAGTGGTCCTGGCTGCCAGATGACCCACTCCACGGACACCGGCATGATCGAGGAGTGTGGGCGTGTCGTGGCGATGCAGGCCGATGCGGTCTGGGTAACGACACTTACGCGGTCCGGTTGCGGACGCTGCGACCAGCCCGGTGGCTGTGGTCAGACTTCGGTTTTTCAACTTTTTGGCCGGCGCGAGCATCGTGTGCTCGCGCGCCTGGCCGATGATATGCAGCCGGGTTTGCAGGCAGGCGACGGCGTGGTGATCGCCATGCCCGAGGGCCGAGTGATGCGCGCCTCGCTGGTCATGTACCTGTGCCCACTGCTCGGCCTGCTGGCCGGCGCGGTGCTGGGGCAGTCCCTGCCCGGGGGTGGAGAAACAGCCAGCATATTCGCCGGACTTGCCGGTCTGGCGGCTGGATTTGGCCTGGCGAGGTTCTGGTCACAGCGGTACCTGAACCAGGCTGACTGGCTGCCCGTGGTGGTGCGACGCCTGCCGTCCGCGCCGGAAGTGGTTCACCCGGTCTGAAATTGCTGCCGTCGCGCCGTGGCTTTCTGGTAAGGTTGGCCCGCTGTCAGGTTTCCCCCGTGTTCGCAGGCCAATGGGAGTCCCCTTTGCAAGTGTTTTCAGTGATCCTTCATCGTTTGTTGTGTGCCAGTAGCCTGGTGTTCCTGCTCGGTGGTGCCGGCTGGGCATCTGCGCACGAAGGCCTGCCGGATTTCACCCGGCTGGTGGAAAAGGCGGCGCCCGGTGTGGTGAATATCCGCACTTCCAAGCAGCAGGATGAAATGCCGGCCATGCAGCCCGATGGCGAACTCCCGGAAGAGTTCTCGGAATTTCTGCGCCGTTTCTGGGGCCAGCAGATGCCGCCCCGCGAACGGGATCACCGGGCGATGGGTTCCGGGTTTTTCATTTCCGGTGAAGGCCATATTCTGACCAACTACCACGTGGTGAAAGACGCCGACGAGATCATCGTGCGCCTGAGTGACCGGCGCGAACTGGTTGCCGAGTTTGTCGGCGGCGACGAACGATCTGATATCGCCCTGATCAAAGTGGCCGGCCAGTCCTTCCCGGTCCTTCCGGCCGGGTCTTCCGCTGCGCTGAAGGTCGGTGAGTGGGTGGTGGCGATCGGTTCCCCGTTTGGCTTCGATTACACGGTGACGGCCGGAATTGTCAGCGCCAAGGGGCGCAACCTGCCACGCGAGAACTACGTGCCGTTCATACAGACCGATGTCGCGATCAATCCCGGGAATTCCGGCGGTCCGCTGTTCAATCTCAAGGGCGAAGTGGTCGGCGTGAACTCGCAGATCTTCACCCGGGGTGGCGGGTCCATCGGCTTGTCCTTTGCGATACCCATGGACGTGGCGCTGGATGTCGCCCGCCAGCTGCGTGAAACCGGCCAGGTGGCGCGCGGCTGGCTGGGTGTTCAGATCCAGGAAGTGAATCGTGACCTGGCCGAGAGCTTCGGGCTGGATAAACCGGTCGGCGCATTGGTTGCGCAGGTGTTCGGGGACACCCCGGCCGAGGCCAGTGGCCTGCGGGAAGGCGATGTGATCCTGCGATTTGATGGCCAGGAGGTCGAGTTATCCGCTGACCTGCCGCATATCGTCGGCGCCACCCGGCCCGGAAAGCGGGTGCCGGTCGAGATCATCCGGGCTCGCAAGAATATGACCATCAAGGTGGTGGTTGGCGAATTGCCGGAAGAGGAGCCGATCCTGGCGCGGGCCGAGCCGCCGGCCGAGGAGCCGGGTCCGCTGGGACTGCGGGTCACCGATCTGGACAGAGACCAGCGTGATCAGCTGGATGCCGAGCACGGGGTGCTTGTGCAGCGGGTCATGCCCGGTCCGGCTGCTGATGCGGGCATCAACCGGGGTGATGTCATCACCAACCTGAATGGCGAAGCAGTCAGGAGTCGCAAGGATCTGGAGCGCATCTCGGCGCGCCTGCCGGGTGGCAAGGCGATACCGGTGCGGGTGATACGTAACGGCAGTCCGTTCTTCGTCTCGCTGCGCGTCGGCGATTAATTGGTCAACCCTGGCAGGCGTGGAGCGAGCGGATCGGTTAAGATGCGCGCCCCGTGGCCTGGCGCGTAACAGAGTAGTCCGAATCCCGTGTCTGATCTGCAGCATATTCGTAATTTTTCCATCATTGCCCATATCGACCATGGCAAGTCCACGCTGGCTGACCGGTTGATACAGCTGTGCGGTGGATTGACGGAACGCGAAATGTCGGCGCAGGTGCTCGATTCCATGGATATCGAACGCGAACGCGGCATCACCATCAAGTCGCAGGCGGTGCGGCTGGCTTATACCAGTACCTCGGGTGAGGTGTATCAGCTCAACCTGATTGACACGCCTGGTCACGTGGATTTTTCCTACGAAGTGTCGCGCTCGCTGGCCGCCTGCGAGGGCGCGCTGCTGGTCGTGGATGCGGCGCAGGGCGTGGAAGCGCAGTCGGTTGCCAATTGCTACACGGCGATCGAGCAGGGCCTGGAGGTGTTTCCGGTTCTCAACAAGATCGATCTGCCACAGGCAGATTGCGATCGCGTGAAAGAGGAAATCGAGGAAATCATTGGCGTTGATGCCAGCGAGGCCTGCCTGATCAGTGCCAAAACCGGTGTTGGCATTCCGGAATTGCTCGAACAACTGGTTGCCCGCGTTCCACCGCCGCGTGGCGAGCCGGATGGCGACCTCCAGGCCCTGATTATCGATTCCTGGTTCGACACCTACCTGGGCGTGGTTTCCCTGATCCGGGTGAAGCATGGCGTGGTGCGCAAGGGCGACCGCATCCAGGTGCATTCCACGGGTCGCACCTGGGACGTCGATCAACTGGGTTGTTTTTCGCCCCGCCGCGTGGAAGTGCCCGAACTGATGACTGGTGAGGTCGGCTATTTGGTCGCCGGCATCAAGGAAGTGCAGGGTGCGCCGGTGGGCGATACCATCATTTCCGGCCGGGCGCCGAAAACCGCGGCATTACCCGGTTTCCAGAAAGTCCGGCCGATGGTGTTTGCGGGCCTCTTTCCGGTTGAATCGGATGCCTACGAGGATTTTCGGGATGCCCTGTCCAAGCTGGCACTGAACGACGCCTCTCTGCATTACGAGCCCGAGACTTCCACGGCGCTGGGCTTTGGTTTCCGTTGCGGTTTCCTCGGCATGCTGCACATGGAGATCGTGCAGGAGCGGCTGGAGCGCGAATACGATCTGGACCTGATCACCACGGCACCCACGGTGATCTACGAGGTGGAGATGACCGATGGCTCGGTGATTTCCGTCGACAACCCGGCGCAGCTGCCGGCGGTCAATACCATGGTGGAGATTCGCGAGCCGATCGTGCGGGCGACCATCCTGACGCCGCAGGAGCATCTTGGTTCCATCATCCAGTTATGTATAGAGAAACGCGGCGTGCAGATCAGCCTGCAGTACCTGGCGCGCCAGATCAGCGTTACCTACGAACTGCCGATGAGCGAAGTGGTGCTGGATTTTTTCGATCGGCTCAAGTCCTGCAGTCGTGGTTATGCCTCGCTGGACTACCACCTGGAGCGTTTCGAGGCGGCCAACCTGGTCAAGCTGGACATCCTGATCAATGCCGAACGTGTCGATGCATTGTCTGTTATCGTGCACCGCGACAAGGCGCACTACCGGGGCAGGCAACTGGCCGAGAAGATGCGTGAGCTGATTCCCAGGCAGATGTTTGACGTGGCGATACAGGCGGCGATTGGTGGGCAGATCGTTTCCCGCACCACGGTCAAGGCGTTGCGTAAGAATGTGACCGCCAAGTGTTATGGCGGAGATATCACGCGCAAGAAAAAGCTGCTGGAAAAGCAAAAGGCGGGCAAGAAGCGAATGAAGCAGTTCGGAAAAGTGGAGATTCCGCAGGAGGCTTTCCTGGCTGTGCTGAAGGTGGACCAGTGAATATTGATTTCCCCCTGATTCTGGTGCTCGCGGTCATGGGTACCGGCCTGATCTGGCTGGTGGATTCCCTGGTGTTTGCCGGCGAGCGGAACCGCCGGCGGGCACGACTGGCCGAGCAGGTGGAAGAGAAAGTCCCCCTGCATCCTGCCGAGATTCTGCCGGATCCGGGGCTGGTGGACTTTTCCCGCTCGATATTTCCGGTCCTGCTGCTGGTGCTGGTGTTACGTTCGTTCCTGGTGGAGCCGTTCCAGATTCCTTCCGGCTCCATGCTGCCGACCCTGCAGGTGGGCGACTTCATCCTGGTCAACAAGTTTGCCTACGGCATCCGCCTGCCGGTGCTGGGAACCAAGATCAAGGAGGTCGACGATCCCCAGCGTGGCGATATCGTGGTATTCCGGTTTCCCCGCGACCCGTCCATCAATTACATCAAGCGCGTGGTGGGTCTGCCCGGAGATCGCCTGCGTTACGAAAACAAGGTCGTGTACGTGAACGGCGAGCCCTATCCCCTGCGCCTGCTGGCTGAGCTGCCACCCGGTGTCCCCGAGTACCAGCTGCTCGAAGAGCAGGTCGGGGAGCGGGTGCACCATATCTACCGCAGTATTTCCGAGGGCGGGATGAACCAGGAATGGCTGGTGCCCGACAATCACTACTTTGTCATGGGCGACAACCGTGACCACAGTAATGACAGTCGCTATTGGGGCATGGTGCCGGATGAAAATCTGGTCGGACGCGCTTTCGCAATATGGGTACACTGGAAAAGCCTGCTGAGTTTTCCTAGTTTTAAACGTAATGGTTCCATCGAGTAGTTTTATCCGCAGCTGACAGGAGTAGCGTGTAATGAATAGCCTGAAGAAACAGAAGGGCGCCGGGTTTATCGGTATGGTTTTTATCCTGGTCGGCCTGTCAATTATTGGCATGCTGGGCGTCAAGCTCGCCCCCATGTTCGTTGACAACATGACCATCGCCGAGGTGGTCAAGCAGGTTGCCAATGATCCGGGTACCAAGAACATGTCGGTCAAGCAGCTCCGCGCTGCCCTGGAAAAGCGATTGCTGATAAACGGGCTGGATCTGTATGCCAAGCAGGCGGTCTTTACCAAGGATGAGGGCATCATTTACCTGACGCTGGACTACGAACGCCGTGACACCCTGTGGGGCAATATCGACCTCCTCGTCACCTTTGAGAATTCTGCGGAACTCCGCTCCAACAACTAGCGTGGATGCGCGTCAGCAGGCCCTCTGTCGCGCCCTTGCGCACGAGTTCAATGACCCGGACCTGTTGCGGCAGGCGCTGACGCATAGCAGTCACGGTTCATCGCATTACGAACGCCTGGAGTTCCTGGGTGATTCGGTGCTGAACCTGGTGATCACCGAGCACCTTTTCGGACATTTTCCGGAGCTGCGCGAGGGCCGGTTGAGCCGCATTCGCGCCTCTCTCGTCAATGGCCGCAGCCTGGCCGTGCTCGCCCAGGCCCTGGGCGTGAGCGACTGCCTGCAACTGGGCAAGGGCGAACTGCGTGCCGGTGCGCAGCGTCGTGAAAGCATCCTCGCCGATAGCATGGAAGCGCTGATCGGCGCCATTTATCTCGACGCCGGTATGGAAGTCTGTCGTAGCTGCGTGCTCCGCCTGTACGACCAGCGACTGGCCGATCCGGATCTCGGGGCCTCCCCGAAAGACAGCAAGACCCGCCTGCAGGAGTGGCTGATGGCCTGTGGTGAGGCGCTGCCTGAATATACGCTGGAGGCCGAGGTCGGGCCGCCGAATGACCGTCGCTTTGAAGTGGAATGCCGGGTGGCGCTCGGACCCGCGGCGACCCGCGGCAAGGGCCGCACCCGCCGCTCCGCCGAGCAGCAGGCTGCGGGACGCATGTTGCTGCAACTGGAAGAGAGTGATCTTGGAAAATCCTGAGTCAGACACGCCGGTCCCGCGGTGCGGTTTCATCGCCCTTGCCGGGCGCCCCAATACCGGGAAATCCACCTTGCTGAACTGCCTGGTGGATCACCGTATCAGCATTACCTCGCGCAAGCCGCAGACCACGCGTCATGCAATCCAGGGCATCGATACGGCAGGGCACTGCCAGGCCATCTACGTCGACACGCCGGGCCTGCATGCAGACGAGCCGCGGGTCATGAATCGCATGCTGAACCGTTCGGCGCGTGATGCGCTGTCCGGGGTGGACCTGGTGCTGCATATCCTTGAGGCCGGCGTATGGCGTGCCGGTGACGAGTTTGCCCTGGGCATTGCGAAGCAGGCCGGCGTGCCCTGTTTCGCGGTTCTGAACAAGGTTGATCTGCTGAAGAAAAAAGAGTCCCTGTTGCCCCTGATCGCGGGTCTCGCGGAACGCGATGTGTATGCCGAAATCATTCCCATTTCGGCCAAGCGCGACCAGAACATTGACCGCCTGCGTGCAGCGGTGCACGCGGCGCTGCCCGAGGGTCCCTTCCTGTTTCCCGAAGACCAGGTCACGGATCGCAGCGAGCGCTTCCTGGTGGCTGAGATGATACGTGAGCAACTGGTACGCCGTTACGGCGATGAACTGCCCTACCAGAGCGCGGTGGCGATCGACTCGTGGCGCGACGAGCCGGAACTGCTGCACATCCACGCCACCATTTTCGTGGAACGCGACAGCCAGAAGAAAATCGTGCTCGGGCACGGCGGCTTGCAGTTGCGCGATTCCGGCATCGAGGCGCGCAAGCGCCTGGAGTCGTTTCTGGGTCGCCCGGTGAACCTGCGCCTCTGGGTGAAGGTGAAGGGCGCCTGGTCGGATGATGCCCGCCTGCTGCATTCACTGGGCTATGGTGATCCGGAATCATGAGTGCGCGCATGGCGCTGGAGCCCGCCTGGGTTCTGCACGCCCGGCCGTATCGTGAAACCAGTTCGATCGCCGAACTACTGACCGCCACGCAGGGTCGGGTCGGTGTGGTGGTGCGCGGTGCGCGTGGCAGCCGGCGTGGTTCCGGTAATGCGATTAGACAGTTTGCCCCCCTGTTGGTGAGCTGGTCAGGGCGGGGCAGCCTGAAATCCCTGACCGCGGCAGAGAACGACGGAAAAATGCTGCTGTTGCAGGGCGATGCCCTGCTTGCCGGCATCTACCTGAACGAATTGCTGTTACGCGTGCTCAAGCCTTTTGATGCACATGAAGACCTGTTTCCGGCCTATGGTGGCTGCCTGCGCCGGATCGCTGCCGGAGAGGCGCTGGCCCCGGTGTTGCGCCAGTTCGAAAAGGATCTGCTGGTCGAGATCGGCTACGCCGTCTCGTTCAGTCACAGCGCCGATGATGCACTGCCGATCGAGCCGGCCGGTGAGTATGTCCTGGTCCAGGGCTCCGGATTTGTGCGCGTGGAGCGTGCGCCGTCCGGAATACCGGGTGAGCGCCTGCCGGGCGCGACGCTGCTCTGCATCGGTGCGGGTGATTATGCCGCGGCGGAAACCCGCCGGATCGCCCGGAACCTGTTCCGCCTGCTGCTGGAACCCTACCTGGGAGGTTATCCTTTACAAAGCAGTCGCCTGCTGGCGGCAAGTCGATCAGGAACTGAGAGGAGCCAGGCCGATGCCTGAAAACAGCCGTGCCCTGCTCGGGGTGAATATTGATCATGTGGCCACCGTGCGCCAGGCGCGCGGTACCCGCTATCCGGATCCGGTACAGGCGGCAATCGCTGCGGAAGAGGCGGGTGCGGACGGTATCACCCTGCACCTGCGCGAGGATCGCCGGCACATACAGGACCGGGACGTGCACCTGCTGCGCGATATTCTGCAGACCCGCATGAACCTGGAGATGGCGGTGACCCGGGAAATGCTGATGTTTGCCGGTGACGTGCGTCCGCCGCACTGCTGCCTGGTGCCGGAACGGCGCGAGGAACTGACCACGGAAGGCGGGCTGAACGTACTGGCCGACGAATCGCGTATCAAGCAGGCCTGCGATCAGCTGGCCGGGCACGGTATCGAGGTATCCCTGTTCATTGACCCGGTACCGGCCCAGATCGAGGCTGCACATCGCTGCGGGGCGCCGGTCATAGAGATACACACGGGCCTGTATGCCGATGCGGCAGATGAACAGGCACGAGCCATGGAACTGGTGCGCATACGCGAGGCGGTGGTTCTGGGCAGTGAGGCGGGTATGAAGGTGAATGCCGGACACGGACTGCATTATCACAATGTGGAGCCTATCGCCGCGATCGGGCAGATCCACGAACTCAATATCGGCCATGCAATTATTGCCCGGGCGTTGTTCACCGGCATGGGCGGTGCCGTGCGTGAAATGCGTGACCTGCTGGAACGTGCCCGTTTTTACGCGACCGGCGCATGATTCTCGGGATTGGTACCGATATCGTGGCGGTCGCACGTATCGCCGACGTGCTGGCTGCCCATCCGGAACGCTTCGTCGCGCGCATCCTGGCGCCGGCCGAACGGGCGGCTTTTGTCGCCAGCCCCCATCCGGCCCGGCACCTGGCCAAGCGGTTTGCCGCCAAGGAGGCAACCGGCAAGGCACTGGGCACCGGTATCGGGGCGGGCGTCAGCTGGCATGACATCCAGATTCGAAGTGATGCCAGTGGCCGTCCGCAGCTGGACCTGGGCGGGCCGGCTGCCGCCAGGCTGGCTGCGCCCGCGGGCATTGCCGCGCACCTCAGCCTGAGTGACGAGAACGATTACGCGGTCGCCTTCGTGGTGCTCGAGTCGGTGGCAGACCGCGCCAGCCAGTTGTAGGCATCCTGCAGCACCCGGACCGCTTCGCGCAGCAGTGGCTCAACAGCCTGTGTATCCACGGCCTCCTGTCGCTGCAGGCTGAGTCTGTGCAGTTCGGCGCTTTGCTCCAGCAATCCCGGCACACCAGCGTACCGGCAGGCCCCGAGCAGTTTGTGCAACTGACTGCGCAGCCATTCCTCGTCCCGGCAGCGCGCTGCCGTGTAGATTTCCGCCACGTTGGCCGGTAGCGTATCCACCAGTGCCATGATCAGTTCCCGCGCCAGTTCCGGCTTGCCGCCGGCCAGGCGCACGCAGGCGTCACGGTCGATGGCTGCTGCGCCCGCCGCCTGGGAATGAAAATGCTGAGTGTTTGTCCGTGCATTTGAAGCCGGCAACCAGCGCTGCAGGCAGGCGCCGAGGTGCGTACCGGAGATTGGCTTGGTCAGGCATTCATCCATGCCGGCGGCCAGGAACTGCTCGCGTTCGTGAGGGAACGCATGGGCTGTCAACGCGATCACCGGCGGGCTGTCCAGGCCCCAGATGCGATGCAGTTCCGCGCAAACTTCCATGCCATCCATTTCCGGCATCTGCACGTCGAGGAAGACGATGTCGAATCGCCTGGCAGCGGCAATCTCCAGCGCCTCATGGCCACTGCCGGCAGTTTCTGCACCGATGCCCAGGCCAGCCAGCAGATCCCGGGTCAGCAGCAGGTTGATCGGATGATCATCGACGATCAGTGCGTGCAGGGCAGGCCGGTCAGGCGTACCTGCCGGCCGTGATGCCGGCGGTACCGGGCGCGCAGCCTCTGCCGCTGGCTCGCAACCTGCAGGCCGCGCCGCAATGCGGTTTTTGCGGGACAGCCACGCGACGTGCAGAAACCAGCCGAGCGCCATCAGCAGTACGCCGGAAGAAGGCAGGCCGCCCTTCGATGCGGCGAGTGTGCCGAGCAGCGGCAGGGCGATGGCAGTGGCGGGGCAATGCTCCGGGAGGTACCCGTGCATCCTGGTAAAGGAAATCAGTTGTCGGGTCTTCAAAGGTATTCTCAACCTCCGGCTGGTCTGGTCTGGTCCGGTGCGCATCCATGCGGGCGGCGATTATAGGCGGATCCGCATGGCCGGGCGGCGCTGTAAGCCATTGCCGGCGGGCGCGGTTTTTCTTTCCCGGGCATGGCCAGTATCATGAATGGCCGCGAACCCAGCCGGCCTGTGTAGTGTCAGAGACTTCATGATGAGTAATGCCACCCCCCCGCCAGGTGCGGACAGCTATCCGACGATCGAGTCCTGCATCGGGCGGACGCCACTGGTGCGCCTGCAGCGGATTCCTGCGGATACGCGCAATACCATCCTCTGCAAGCTGGAGGGGAACAATCCTGCCGGCTCTGTCAAGGATCGGCCGGCGCTCTCGATGATCGCCCATGCCGAAGCGCGTGGTGAGATCCGGCCGGGCGATACGCTGGTCGAGGCAACCAGCGGGAACACCGGAATTGCGCTGGCGATGGCGGCGGCCATTCGTGGCTACCGCCTGATTCTCATCATGCCCGAGCACATGAGTGAGGAACGGCGCGCGGCCATGGCCGCTTACGGTGCCGAACTGGTGTCCGTGACCCGCGAGGAGGGTATGGAAGGTGCGCGTGACCTGGCCCTGCGCATGCAGGCCGAAGGGCGGGGGCGGGTGCTTGACCAGTTTGCCAACCCGGATAATCCGCGTGCCCACTACGAGGGGACGGGCCCCGAGTTGTGGGAACAGACACACGGCACGATTACCCATTTCGTCAGTTCCATGGGCACGACCGGCACCATCATGGGCGTGTCGCGCTACCTGAAGGAAAAGAATCCGGCGATCCAGGTGATCGGCCTGCAGCCCACCGAGGGCTCCAGTATTCCGGGGATCCGCCGCTGGCCGGAGGAATACCTGCCGAAGATTTATGATGCCAGCCGGGTGGATCGCGTACTGGATATCAGTCAGCAGGATTCCGAGCAGATGATGCGGCGGCTCGCGGCGGAGGAAGGGATCTTCTGCGGGATTTCCTCCGGTGGATGCATCGCCGGTGCGTTGCGGGTCGCCCGTGACGTGGAAAACGCCGTAATCGTCGCCATCATCTGCGACCGTGGCGATCGCTATCTTTCCACCGGCCTGTTCAACGCCCCGCGTTGAAGCGGAGGTCCCTTGGCGCGGCGTAATCGCATCCTGTACCCGGAGCCGGTGTGCATGGAAATCGGCGCACTGGATCGCGACGGATTCGGTACGGCACAAATCGGCAGCCGTACCGCCCGCGTCCTGGGTGCGCTGCCGGGCGAGACCATTACCGCCCGGCATTTACGACGTCGCCGCAAGATCGATCTGTTCAAGACGGTGGAGGTGCAGGCGCCTGCAGCGCAGCGGGTTGCGCCATTGTGCGAAGCGTTCGGGCGATGTGGCGGGTGCGTGTTGCAGCACATGGATGGCGCCGCACAGATCGCGCTGAAAGAGCACGCGTTGCGCGAGGCGCTGGCGCAGCACGACCTGCAGCCTGCGCGCTGGCTGCCGCCGCTGCTGGGACCCACGCGGGCCTATCGGTACAAGGCGCGACTCGGTGTGCGGCGTGTGCTGAAGAAAGACCGGGTGCTGGTGGGGTTTCGTGAATTTGGTACTGGCTGGGTAACCGATACCGATCACTGCCCGGTATTGGTCGACAGTGTCGGGGAGCGCCTGCGGGATCTATCGGACTGTATCGGTTCGCTGGATGCGGCTGCGCAGATTCCGCAGATTGAAGTTGCCGCCGGTGAGCATGAAACCGCGCTGATCCTGCGGCACCTGGAACCACTGGGTGATGCGGATCTGCAACGCCTGCGTGAATTTTCCGACCAGTTTGACCTGCGCATTTTTCTGCAGTCCGGGGGGGCGGAATCGGTCGTTCCCCTGCTGGACGGGCAGACGGAGATGCTCAGCTACGAACTGCCGGAATACGACCTGCAGATGCATTTCCGACCCAACCAGTTTACCCAGGTCAACCCGGCCATGAACCGTCTGATGCTCGCGCAGGTGATCCGTGAGCTGGCGCCGCGACCGGGTGATCGCATCCTCGACCTGTTCTGCGGTCTCGGCAATTTTTCCCTGCCGCTGGCGCGCCACTGCGGGTCCGTCACGGGCGTCGAGGGCGATGCGCAACTGGTTGCACAGGCCACGGAGAATGCCGCACGCAATGGCATTACGAATGCGGCGTTCGAAGAGTCTGACCTGTACCGTGACTATACTGGTGGCCACTGGAGCCAGGGGCAGTACGACCGCATCCTGCTGGATCCGCCCCGCACCGGTGCCGAACAGATCGTTGCCGGCCTGGCCGCCTGGGCTCCGCGCCAGGTTGTTTATGTCTCCTGTAATCCGGCCACGCTGGTCAGGGACACCGCGATCCTGGTAGCCCAGGGCTTCCGGCTGGAAGCTGCCGGAATCATGGACATGTTCCCCCATACGGCGCATGTCGAAAGTATGGCGGTTTTTGCCGCCGGGGATTGAGCGCATGGTAACCGTTCGCAAGCAGCATCTGCAGGTGCCCGGCGCATCCGTGGATGTGCCCGCCTGGGTCGACGAACTGGCAGCCCGCACGTTGATTCGTGATCGGAACCTGTTGCAACAGGCGGCAGAAGCCGCGCGGGCGGCAGAGGCCAGCCTGCCCGCGGAACAACGCAGCGGGAAGGTCCCCGGCGTGTTTCTGACCGGCCTGGAAATGGCCGAAATCCTGGCCGATCTCAAGCTCGATCAGGAATCCCTGCTTGCCGCGGTCCTCTACCGTTCGGTGCGGGAAGGGCTGTTGTCGCTCGATGTCGTCCGCAATGATTTCGGTGACGAGGTGGTGACCCTGATCGAAGGGGTTTTGCGAATGGCCGCGATCAGTGCGCTGGTCACCACGCCGCTGCCTGTGCTGGGGCAGGCCCGCGCCCAGATCGACAACGTGCGCAAAATGCTGGTCTCGCTGGTCGATGACGTGCGGCTGGCGCTGATCAAACTGGCTGAACGAACCTGCGCCATACGTGCCGTGAAAAACGCACCGGAAGAAAAACGCCTGCGCGTGGCGCGGGAAGTGTTTGATGTCTATGCGCCACTGGCGCACCGACTCGGCATCGGCCAGATGAAATGGGAACTGGAAGATCTTTCCTCTCGCTACCTGGAGCCGGATGACTATCAGCGTATCGCCAGCCTGCTGCACGAGAAGCGGCTGGATCGCGAGCACTACATCGCCGATGTGCTGACGTCGCTGCACACCGACCTGGAACGCATGGGCATACAGGCGGAGATGAGCGGTCGCGCCAAGCATATTTACAGCATCTGGCGAAAGATGAAGCACAAGGGGATCGATTTCTCGCAGGTCTATGACGTGCGTGCATTGCGCGTGCTGGTGCCGGAAGTGCGTGATTGTTATGCCGCGCTCGGCGTGGTGCATTCCCTGTGGCGGCACATTCCCAACGAGTTCGACGATTACATCGCGCGGCCAAAACAGAATGGTTATCGTTCCCTGCACACCGCCGTGGTCGGCCCGGATGGCAAGACCATGGAGGTGCAGATCCGTACGCACGAAATGCACGAGGAGGCTGAACTCGGCGTCTGCGCACATTACCTGTACAAAGAGGCCGAACAGGCAACGCGGGGAGAACTCTACGAGCAGAAAGTGGCCTGGCTGCGGCAGGTGCTGGAGTGGCAGGAGGAACTGGGCGACATCAGCGGGCTGGTGGACCTGCTGCGTTCTGATGTCGAGGAAAAGCGCATCTACGTGTTCACGCCGGAAGGACACGTCGTGGACCTGGCACGCAACAGCACGCCGGTTGATTTCGCGTACCACGTACACACCGAAATCGGACACACCTGCCGGGGCGCGAAGCTGAACGGACACATGGTGCCGTTGAACACAGTGCTTTCGACCGGTGACCAGGTCGAAATCCTGACCGGTCGCCAGGGTGGGCCGAGCCGCGACTGGCTGAATCCGAACCTGGGCTACGTGTGTACCTCGCGG
>JBFJWR010000011.1:0-21933 GCA_041623535.1 Pseudomonadales bacterium | reverse complement strand
ATCAACCAGCAGCGATACCTGATTGCCGTCATGCTGCCTGACGAGTTCGCGGAAGAGAGGAAGAAATGGCTTGAGCGGTCGAGCCGGGAACTGGATGCGATTTACGCGGCGATGCTCGACCTGCTGCAACGCGACTACTTCTGCGAATCAGTGGCTCAGAAGCGATAGACGGTGCCAACGGTCAGTACCGGGTACCAAACCAGTTTTTCGAGATCACGATTCAGGTTACGTTCCTCGGCTTTCACATCTTGCTGGAAAGCGGTGCAGGTCAGCGCGGCCACACCACTGGCGCACTTTCCGTCCAGGGTGGCCTCTGGTTTGCCGTGGTACATCGCTCCGAGGTCCAGTGACAGGCTCCATAGACCATCCCGGCTGAGCTTGTGGTCCAGGCCGACACCAATGTAGGGCGCCACCGGGTTGACCCGGATGTCACCATCCACGGTGCCAACGTTGACCGCGTAGTTGTTGCCGTTCAGCGTGTAGCCACCGGCGCTCGCCCTGGCTTCGATTTCGGTTCCGTTCTTATTGTAGAAAAGACCCATCGTGAGCCGAAGTCCGTTTTCCCAGGGGTACCAGTCAAGGAAGAGGTGAGCGTTCAACAACCTGAAGTGGATGTCGTAATCCACCTTGTTTTTCACCGTGCTCAGGGTGTACCCGAATGCATTGGCGCCGATACGAACCTGTGCGTTTTCGGGCAACCAGCGCGCTTCCGGCGCGGGTAACATCACCTCGGCGCCGAAACCGACACTGCTCGCGTTCCAGGCCAGGCCGTATTTTTCGAACCCTTCGTACTCCATGGCCTGTGCCGACTGATGGGCGAGCAGGCAACTCACGGCCAGGAGGACTTTCCCGCCACAGTCCATGCCGTTTGTCCAAAACTGATGTGTCCGGAAGTATATGCGCAAAGCTGAATGCGTGCCCGTCCCCGGCCAGCTTCCCGGTTTGGTGTAGACGATCGGAGTGATTATTCAGCTGCTACGCCAGATCAGAAAACAATCACACTGACCCCTGGGTTTACGTGAGTACGGTCCAGCCTTGTTTGCGCAATTCATTCGCAAGCAAATCCCGATGGTCTCCCTGGATTTCTACCGCGCCATCCTTGACAGTGCCGCCGGAGCTGCATTTTTGCTTCAGCGTCTTGGCGAGTGTGCGCAGCGCTTCCGGTTCGAGCGGTATGCCGGTAATCACCGTCACCCCCTGTCCTTTGCGTCCCTTGGTTTCGCGGTGAATCCGCACGACGCCATCGCCGGACGCACTGCCCACATCTTTTTTACAGTGGCAGTTGTCCAGCGGCCGGCGGCAGCCGGGGCACATGCGGCCGCCATCCGTGGAATAGACCAGGCCGCCAGTGTTTCGTTTCATTGTCGTATCTGTGCTGTGGGACAACACACATATCGAAGCATGATTTGACCCATGTGCCCAGAGCCGGATTTTAGGCGGTGACTATCGCTCACGGAAGGCCCGGTGCTATCCTGCGTCCATGCGAAAACATGCCTCCATGGTCACCACCGCAGTATGCGTACTGGCCCTCCTGTGGCAAGGCGCATTTGTGTGGGTGCATGGGTCGCATGACCCAGGGGACCCGGGCCAGTCCATAGAGTGCTCCGTTTGCGCGTTGGCAGCGCAGGGCGGGCATGCAGTTATCGGGCAGCTCACAGCGTCCCTCGGGGTGGATTCTTCATACCTCTATGTGCAGACCTCGTTAACCGCGCTCTGGATCCCGCCAACCTTCACTGTCCAGGCTCGCGCCCCGCCCTTCAACTCCTGATACCAGACATTCGAGGATTCGCTAAAGCGAAGTCCACTCCGTACTGATTCAAATTTGGAGGAAGGTCATGATGACCAATCGTCGAAACGTTTACACGTTGGTTCTTTGCAGCGCGATAAGTCTTGGAAGTTCCCTCGCACACGCGGGAAACCCGGAAATTGAAGCCCTGCGCGAGGAAGTTCAGCGCATGCGGGCAGACTATGAGGCCCGCATACAGCAGCTGGAAGCACGCCTGCTGAAAGCCGAGGCGCAAAGTGCTGAAGCAACTGAATCCGCGAAAGCGGCTGCGCAGGCACCTGCCCAGACTGGCAGCGGTGGCCGATCTTCAGGTAACGCTTTCAATCCCTCAATCGGAGCCGTATTGGTCGGCAGTTACAGGAGCTTCGACAATGAAGGTGAGTCAACGATACAAGGCTTTGCCATTGATGAAGAGGCCGGGCGTGGTGAAGAGGGCTTTTCGCTGGGTGAAACGGAAATCAATCTCAAGGCGAATGTGGATGACAAATTTCTGGGAAACCTGACATTCGCATTGGCGGATGAGGATGGCGGCACAGAGGTCGAACTGGAAGAGGCGTGGCTGCAAACCACTTCACTGCCTGAAGGCTTCACCCTTCGCATGGGGCGTTTTTTTTCTGATGTCGGATACCTGAACCAGTTTCACGTGCATGCGGACGACTTCGCAGATCGTCCGCTACCGTATCGTGCATTCTTCGGCAATCAGTTGACGGATGATGGCGTACGCCTGAGTTGGGTCGCGCCAACCGACCTGTATATGGAATTTGGCACCGAGTGGTTGCGGGGTCAGGGGTTTCCTGGTGGCGGCAGCGGAAATCAGGGAAAGGGCACGTGGACAGCGTTTGGTCATCTTGGCGGTGATGTCGGTAGCAGCCACAGTTGGCGGCTCGGCCTGTCCCGTATTAAGTCGGACGTGGAAGGTCGTGAAACTGGTGAAGATGAAAATGGCGACGGCAGCATGACATCTTTCACCGGCGACAGTGACCTTTGGGTTGCTGATGCAGTGTGGAAATGGTCCCCGAACGGGAACTCAACTGAAAAGTTTCTGAAACTTCAGGCCGAATATTTTCAACGCGATGAAAGTGGCACCTACATGCTGGACCAGCCCGCACCTGCAGCAGACATCACACTGCCGTATGAGGGTGACGCCAGCGGCTGGTACGCACAGGCGTTCTACCAGTTTACGCGTGGCTGGCGGTTCGGTCTTCGACACGCGGCGCTTGCGGTTGATGAACCCGGCGCGGCTTTTGCCGGTACCGCACTGGAGCGTCTGGGTCATGACCCAGAGCATCAGAGCATGATCCTGGAATGGTCGAATACTGAATTCAGCCGATTACGCCTGCAGTTCAATCACGACCGGAGTATGCCGGAAAGCGATAACCAGTTGGTCCTCCAGTACATCATGAGCATCGGTGCGCATGGTGCACATAGATACTGAGGGGGTTGGTCATGCGGAAATTCATCATCATCCTGGTCGTTTTTCTTGTTCCTGTCGCCGCGCATGCTGAACTGCGAATATTTGCCTGTGAGCCGGAATGGGGTTCATTGGCGCGCGAACTCACTCGTCCTGAAACTAATGTCTTTGTTGCAACAACGGGGCAGCAGGATCCGCACTACATTCAGGCCCGGCCCAGCCTGATAGCCCAGGCCCGCAGGGCGGACCTGCTGATCTGCAATGGTGCGGACCTGGAGGTGGGTTGGTTGCCACTGTTGTTACAGCGATCCGGCAATGTTGCCATACAGCCCGGGCAGCCGGGGTATTTTATGGCTGCTGACCAGGTGGCCTTGTTGGATCTGCCTGAGAGTGTCGATAGAAGTCAGGGTGATATACATCCATATGGCAATCCGCATATTCATCTTGACCCGGCACGCATTCTGCAGGTCGCCATTGCACTGTCCAATCGCCTGCAGAGGATAGACGCGGGAAGCGCGGCAGAATATGCGCGCCGACAGCAGGCGTTCGTTGAGAGTTGGAATGCGGCTTCCGAACGGTGGAAAGAGAAAGCCGCTGCTATTCGTGATCTACCCTTCGTGGCAAATCATTCCGAATGGCGGTACCTGCAGGAATGGACAGGCATGCGGATCGTCGCGCACATAGAGGCCAAGCCCGGCATTCCGCCATCCAGTGGCCATCTTGCACATGTTCTCGCCGTCGTTCAGCGGCAAAACCCTGTTGCGACGCTGGCTGCGCCCGGCCGTTCGACCAGGGGAGGGGAGTGGCTGCATGCGCGTGGCGGGCCGCCTGTCGTGGAACTGCCCTACACCGTTGGCGGCAGCGCACGAGCAGTAGATTTGTATTCGCTGTTTGATGAGACTCTGAACATCCTGAAGAAGTATTCAAGGTGAACGAGGGGCTGGAGTTCAGCATACTCGGGCCAGCGATGGTAGCAGGGCTTCTGGTGCTTGCCACGCACGTTCCCCTCGGACAGGAAGTTTTGAGGCGAGGCATCATTTTTATTGATATCGCGATCGCGCAGCTTGCGGGTACGGGCATGATCGCCGTACAGGTGCTGGCTGATGTCGAAAAGTGGTGGCAGCTGCAATTGGGGGGGCTTGGTGCGGCACTGCTGGGTGCAGCCTTCCTGACCTGGACGGAGCGTCGCTGGAAGGCCAACCAGGAGGCCATTATCGGCGTCCTTTTCGTGACTATGGCGTCAGCGGCAATCCTGTTTCTCGCGGGCAATCCGCATGGGGGGGAGGCACTGCAGTCACTGATGGCGGGGCAGGTGCTGTGGGTTACGAATGACATGCTGCTAGTCGTTGCAGGATTCACTTCCGTTCTTTTGGTGATCTGGAATGCGGCTCCATCGGCATTTCGAATCCGCTATTTCTATGTTTTGTTTACATGTGCAGTCACGCTGTCGGTGCAGGTTGTCGGGGTATACCTGGTTTTTGCCAGTCTCATCCTGCCTGCTTTGGCAGGCGTCGGCCTGTCCTCCCGGGTGCAACTGATTTCAGGGTTGGGTGTGGGTGCAGCGGGGTATGGCGGTGGGCTGGTCATTTCGGCTGTGCTGGACCTGCCCGCTGGTGCCACCATCGTCATTGCGCTGCTTGTCGCTTGCCTGGCAGTGCTTATTGGCCGTGCGCTGCTTGCGTCAGCGGAATTTTCCACTGTGGAAAGTGGTTGACCAGATTCAAGCGCCCCTCCTTTCGGCACTTCGTCATAAACGGGGGACACCGGCATTCATCAGACTGATTTTTGCGAAGAAATTAGTCAATGGAGGATGCCGATGTCGCTCACAAATTCTATTGCAGGATTTTCAGGCCGCCGTGCCCGGTTCGGGCCACGGAGGCCTATCGGCTGGAGACCTTTGAAGCACATGATGGCGGGGTGACGCAGGCTGCCCCTTGAAATGGAAGGGCGAATTTGCAGCGCCAATAGAATTCTTGTTATTTCCGCTACGACTGAGGTCGGGCCGGGCGATCCGGACAACTCGGAAGGCTTAGCACCACGCCTCCTCCTACGGCCATGAGCAGGACGCCCGCCCACTTTCCCAATGGCGCTTCCACCACGAAAAGCACGGAAAATCCGCCCATCAACAGCATCGTGATGATGGCCACGATCTTGACCCGGCGCGGCACACAGCGGCGTTCCTCCCAGTCGCGGATCATCGGGCCAAACACCTGGTTTCTCAGCAGCCAGCGATGCCACTTTTCCGAGGAATTCGCGAAGCAGGCGGCAGCAAGCAGTGCAAAGGGCGTGGCAGGCATGAGCGGTAGCAGCACCCCGGCGATCGCGAGGAGCACGCAGAGGAAACCGATGATGCGAAGGAGCAGGGTACTTTTCATCGGCGGCTCTTGTCCTGTCTGTCTGCCTAAACTGCGTGAACCGTCTTGGTTTCCATGTGGGCTTTTGTTCCCCTTTCAACAATCATCAGAACAGCGGGCCGGGAACCCGGCGGCAGGTCCTGGCCCCCGCGGGGCATATCTTCGGTATTTGCGATGCCCCACTGTCCTCATCATAAGGTTTTTATGTGAAACGTTGATTTCATGTTAGCTGTGGGGCGGTTAGAGCCGCCGGACCCGGCCATGCGAGCATCCTGTGCGGGTTGTAAGTTGCTGTTTTTAACAGGTCTGGCCGGAGCGTCTGTTGCCTCGGGAGCAGGTCTCAGTAAACTGGTATTGTTTCAGTAGCAAATTGAAGCGGACCCATGGAGCAGATCCAGCAACGGTCTGCTGGCAGGGATTCCGGCGCGACCGAACAACTGTTGTTGTCAACGCTGACACAACTGGCCCGGGAGATGTCACAGAGCCCGTTGCCGGATGCCGGCTTCACGCTCGACAGTTCCCTGTCACGTGACCTGGGTTTTGACAGTCTCGCGCGAGTGGAAATGACCATGCGTATCGAGGATGCGTTTTCGGTCCGCCTGCCCACCGGCACCCTGTCCTCGGCCGAATCTCCCGGCGACCTGCTGCGGGAGATTCTCCGCGTGCAACGATCTGGCCAAGGCACGGGTGACGTGACACCAGGGAGCATCGAGCCAACTGCAGCGGCATCGCGCAGCCCGGACCAGGTGCGTACACTGCAGGAACTGCTGGCCTGGCATGTGGACGCGCATCCCAACCGAGAACACATTTACCTCCTCGGTGAGCATGGCCAGGTAGAAACCATCCTGACTTACCGGCAGCTTTTCCAGGGCGCGAGCCGTGTCGCAGAAGGGCTGCTGGCGCGCGGCCTGGAATCCGGCCAGACCGTGGCGATCATGTTGCCAACCTCGCTGGAATACTTTCACACGTTTTTCGGAATCCTGCTGGCCCGCGGCATCCCGGTTCCGCTTTATCCGCCAGCGCGACTCTCTCAGCTCGAGGATCACCTGTCCCGCCATGCCACGATTCTGGACAATGCCGGCGCCGTGCTGCTGGTCACATTTCCGGAGGCGCTGGCGCTCTCCCACCTCCTGAAGCCGATGGTGCCCAGCGTGCGTCAAGTGGTCACGGTTTCCGACCTGCTGGGGAGCGGGAATGTCATCGCAGTCGGGCGGGCCTCCGGCGGAGACCTCGCCTTTTTACAGTACACATCGGGCAGTACCGGCAACCCCAAAGGCGTGATGCTCACGCATGCCAACGTGCTGGCCAACCTGCGCGCCATGGGCAAAGCAATCGGGGTAAGCCGGGACGACCGGTTCGTGAGCTGGCTGCCGCTGTACCATGACATGGGGCTGATCGGCGCATGGCTGGGCAGCCTGTATTACTCCCTGCCCCTTATCTCCATTCCACCGCAGCTCTTTCTTGCCCGCCCGCTCCTCTGGCTGCAGGCGATTTCGCACTACCGGGCCACGATATCCGCATCACCAAACTTTGGCTATGAGCTGTGCCTGCGGTTGCGTGACAAGGACCTGGAGACACTGGATCTGTCCAGCTGGCGGCTGGCGTTCAACGGCGCCGAACCGGTCAGCGCGTCAACCGTGCGCCGGTTCACCGCGCGATTTGCGGCCTGTGGCTTCCCGGCCAATGCCTTGCAGCCAGTGTATGGACTCGCGGAGTCCTCAGTGGGTGTTGCTTTTCCGCCGTTGGGACGTGCGGCCTGTATCGACCGGATTCACCGCCAGGACCTGGCGATACAGGGTGTCGCCCGAAAGGCAGAAGCGGACGCGGAGGATGCCATGGAAATTGTCTCGGCGGGTCAGCCCATGCCGGGGCACGAAGTCCGTATCGTCGATGCCCAGGGTCATGAACTGCCCGAGCGTGAGGAGGGCCGGCTGCAGTTCCGCGGCCCATCTACCTCTGCCGGCTACTACCGGGATCCGGAGAAAAGCCGTGCCATGTTCGACGGAGAATGGGCCAACTCCGGTGATCTGGCATACATCGCCGACGGAGACATCTTTATCACCGGTCGCAGCAAGGACCTGATCATCCGCGCCGGCCGCAATATCTACCCACAGGAACTGGAAAGCGCGGTGAGCGGCATCCCCGGCATACGCAGTGGTTGCGTGGTCGTTTTCGGGGTCAGCAGTCGCGCTGATGCCATCGAGAAGCTGGTGATCGTGGCGGAAACCCGCGAGAGCGATGCCACGGTGCTTGAGAACATCCGGCGCGAGATTCGCCACGTTGCATTGGATATTCTCGGGGCGCACGCGGATGACATCCAGTTAGTGCCGCCACGCACGATTCCCAAAACCTCGAGTGGCAAGTTGCGTCGTAGCGCCAGCGCCGAACTGTACCGCCGTGGCCTGTTGCGCCACGGCCGGCGCGCTGTCTGGTGGCAGGTGGCGCGGCTTGGGTTGGCCGGGTTGGAACCCCGCCTGCATAAGATGTTGCTCAAGGGCCGAGACCTGGCTTACGCAGGATGGTGCTGGATGTGCCTGGCGATTATGGCGCCGGTGATCTGGGCGGTTGTGGTATGCCTGCCCGGGGTGTCGCGTCGGCGCCGGTTCGTTCAGGCCGGCGCGCGGTTGCTGCTATGGCTGACCGGGACCCGGCTGCAGGTGTACGGCAGGGAGCATGTGCCGGAGAACGGTTGCATACTGGTCGCGAACCATGCCAGTTACCTGGATGGTCTGGTGGTATTGGCAGTGCTTTCCGGAGACTTTCACTTCGTCGCCAAGGAAGAACTGCGGCACAATGTGTTCTCGCGCCTGTTCCTTGAGCGCCTGGATTGCCGTTTCGTCGAGCGGTTTGACACTGAAAAAAGCGTGGCGGACTCACGGCGTCTTTATGAGGAGGCTCGCGCGGGTCGCACGTTGTTTTTCTTTCCCGAGGGCACATTCCGCCGCATGCCTGGCATTGCTCCATTTCACCTGGGGGCATTCATGTGCGCCGTCGAAGCTGGCAGCCCGGTCCTGCCGGTCACGCTGTGCGGCACCCGTTCAAAACTGCGCGAGGATAGCTGGTATCCCAGGCGGGGCAATGTATCGATCCATTTCGGCGAGGCGCTCCACCCCACGCAGGGTGGTTGGCCCGGCGCTATCGCACTGCGCGATGCTGCGCGGGGCAGGATTTTGCATCAGAGCGGTGAGCCTGATCTCGGCAGCGAGTCCCTGCACGGCTGATGCGTCAGGGACCGGACCGGTGCCGGGAGCGGCGCTGTTCCGGTATGCCTACTTGCAACAGCACAGGCACGTGCCTGTCCCTGCACGGAAAAATGGACGTAACTGCTTGAATTAATGGTGGCTATGGGTGGACTCGAACCACCGACCTCAGCATTATGAGTGCCGCGCTCTAACCAGCTGAGCTACATAGCCGTAACAGGCATCGGCTGATGCCTAGGTGAGAACGCGCGATTTTCCGGGTCTGCCCGGACAGTGTCAAGGCAGACCCGCAGAATTGCTGCTTTCCCCGTTTCAGGGGTTCATCGCGTAGGCGCCGTCCTGGGCTTTGACTTCTTCCCAAACCGTGTTGAACCGTGCCTTGTCGGTGGCCGGCTTGCGGATCATGGCGAGGCAGAACTCGCACTGCTCGGGGGTGCTCAGCATCTTGCCGTGCAGTTCCAGCGCGAACTTCGAGAAATCCCGCACCATGAAGTCGAAAATCTGGTCGACCATGGCATCCGGCACCTGGTAGAGCTTCGCGTTTTCCAGGATCAGCTGGCCGTACACCACCAGCGCGAAAATCTCGCCGCCGGTCAGCAGGAAGTCGATGTCCTTCAACTGCTCACCTGCCGGGGGGGCCTTGGCCAGCATCTGCCGGAACACCTCGATCTGCTCGCGGAAGAGATTCACGTTGGGCAGGTCGAAGCCCTTGTAGGCGATGTTGAAGTCGTGGAAGCGGATTTTGCTCAGTCCCTTGGTCGGCCCCTGGTCGAACAGGAAGGAGTCGTTCTCCGGCCCGTTCATGGTCGGCACTTCCGGGTACTCGGCGGGGCTGAAGAAATAGTTCGGCATGAATTTCACGATCAGCGCGATGTTCACGTGTACCGTGCCTTCCAGCTTGGGCAGCCCGCGAATGTCCACGGCGGCCTGCGCAAAATAGGTGTTTCTTTCAAAGCCCTTCGCGGCAATCACGTCCCACATCAGGTTCATGACTTCCTCGCCCTGGGTGGTCACCTTCATCTTGACCATGGGGTTGAACAGCAGATAGCGGCGATCTTCCGCGCTGGCGGCGCGCATGTAATCCGCAGCGCGCATCGCGAACAGTTTCATGGCATTCAGGCGCGCATAGGCATCCACCATCAATCGCTGCACATGCGCGAAATCCGTGACGCGCATGTTGTACAGATGGCGGTTGTGGGCATGGTTGATGGCTTCATAGAACGCGTGGGTGCAGATGCCGATAGAGGCCCAGCCGAGGTTGAATTTGCCGATGTTGACCGTATTCAGCGCGGCGTTCCAGGCCTCGTCGCCACGCGCGATGATGTCGTCTTCGGTTACCCGGTAATCGTGCAGGGCATACTCTGAAACGTAGTTGCTGCTCGGCACGACGTTTTTTACCAGTTCGTACTGGTCACGGGTCGGATCGGTGGCAAAAAACACGTACTCGTCTTTGCCGTTGTCGGAAATCTTGCCAAAGGTGGAAACAATCGCCGCCTTGTTGCCGTTGCCGATGTAGTACTTCGAGCCATTGGCGAGGAAGCTGCCATCTTCCTGCCTGGTCAGGATCATGTCAGTGGAATAAATGTCAGCACCGTGCGACTGCTCGGAAAGGCCAAACGCAAAGATGCCGCCGTCACCGATTGCCTTGACCGTGCGCTCGCGAATCTTCGGGTTCTTGCTCATCCACAGCGGGCCCAGGCCGAGCACGCTGACCTGCCAGGTGTACCAGTACTGCAGGCCGTAGAAGCCGAGAATCTCGGAGAACTCGCAGATCCGGTAGGTATCCCAGCTGGCACCTTCCACCCCGGACTCGGCGGGGGTCGAGATGGTCGCAAACAAGCCTTCTTTGCCCTGGTACTCGACCCAGTCGGCATACCACTTCTGCGCGAAGTAATCGTCCAGCATGGCCTGCTTGCCCTTGTTCTCGAAGAACGCCACGGTTTTCTTCATGACTTCCGTGGAACGGGCTTCGGGGTAGTCGCGGGACAGTTCTTTGGGATTCAGCAGGATCACGGTGTTCTCCGGTAGTGGGTGAGCTACCGGCATGATACGCCGCCTCGTGAGCAGGGCAACTGCGGCGGCAAGGTGCTTTGTCAGGCGTTCTAAATGACGTTCTGTTCAGAATAGAGAGGTGGGGAGGCAGGCCTGGTATGCATAAGGGGGCCATTGAGGCCCCCTGCATTGCGGTTGAACTTAAAACCGGAAGCCAAAACGTAGTCCGGTGTCCCGGTTATGACGATCGTGTACGCGATAGCTCTTCACCAGGTGGTAGCGAGGTCCGGCGTAGACCTGTACGTGGCCGCGATTCTTCACGATGATCCGGTTGCCCCGGACTTCCCAGTGCGCGCCCCTTGCGATCGGGATGCTGGAACGCAGGCGATGGCTGCGGTCAAAGACCTGGATGCGCCAGGGCTGGCTGCGGTAGTAGTGCTTGCCGATACGCCCGTCGTAGCGTTGGTCGTGATGGCGCGCGTGGTGCTTCCTGTACGGCTTGTGATACCTGCCGTCATGGCCGGAATGCTTACGGTAATGGTGCCGTCCATGATGCCCGGGATACGCATGATGTTTTTTATATCCCGGTTTGCGGTGGTGCGGAACCGGATGCCGGTTCCGGTTGGCATCCGCATGATGCTGGCCGTGGTCGCGTCCCCGGTAGTCCGTATCGTGACGCTGCCGGTTCTCATGTCTTGCCCGGTCCCGTCGTTGCTCGTGGCGGCCGTCCCGATGTTTTTGCTGCTGGGTGTCGTAGCGTCCATGGTTCCAGTCACCGTGGCGCAGCGGAGTCCGGTCTGCGGCGATGGCAGGGGCCACCGTCAGGCCCGTCAGCAATGCGCCAATAAGCAGGTTTTTGTTCAGGTTCATGATTGGCTTCTCCTTGTTTGTCAGCCTCAACTGCAAGGTAAGCCGGTAGCCATGAATCGCTGCTGAATCCGTTCTGAATGAAGTCTGAACGTGCAGATCAGACCGCCGCCGCCCCCGGAGTGGGTAGGGCGGGCAGGACCTGCAGGAAGTGAAGTTGTAGCGTTCGAATACGGACGTGGCCCGGGCCGGAAAATCAGTATGATTGTCCGTCCATGTGATCTTTTTGGTGGCCTGGATCGCCTATCCTGTAGGTCTGAGTGTTCAGATTGCCTGAATCTGCCTACTGTATTACCGTTCTACGACTATGGAATTGAGTACGTCGATGGATCCATCAACGCCGTCGGGACGTTCGATTCGTCACCGCATGACCGTGGTCACTCTGCTGCCGCTGCTGGTATTTTCCTTTTTGTTTGTGCTGGTATTTAGCAATGCCGTTTCGCGCGTTATTTTTATCAGCGAATTTTCCGGCACTCTCGAGTTTTTACCAAAGACCTTGCCATTTCGTGAGCGCGTGAGCCAGACGCTGGATTCCTATCTGATCGGGGAGATCGCGCTGCAGGATGCCAGCGGTAAAGCTCTGACAAGTCTAGAGGCCGAAGTTGCCAAACTGCAGCAGATAGTAGCGGAAACCGACCTTGGGTTTTTCAATACCCTGATCCGGGATCCTTTCTCGGCACTGCTGACCAAGACAACGGCGCTCAAACAGCAGGCCGATGCAGAACTGCAGTCGAACGGGAGGGTTTCGCAATCTGTTCTCATGTCGATGCAGAGAATTTCTGAAGAATCGTACCTGACCATCCTGCGAACTGTCGCCAGTTTCACTGTCGAGAAACTGCCGGTCGAAAATGCCAAGTATGTGCACGCGCAGTCGGTGGACCTGAACATGGCGCTGGACATCAACCGCCGGGAGATTCTTTCACTTTTGAAAAAACGCGAAATTAACCTGGAGGACGCCGTCGCGTTGCTGGTCAGTTTCCATGATATTGATCGCCTGCTGGAACGGTTTGAAGCCCGGGAGAATACGATCGACTGGATCCGTGTTGCCCGGTTTATTCAGCAGTTCAAACAGCCAGTGAAAGTGTATCTTGCGCAGCCGCTCATTCAGCAGATTCGCATGCAGATGATTCCTGGAGTTCTGGCGGGCGCGGAAGCAAGAATTCTGCCGCCAGACTCTGTTCCGGTTGCGGCGGAATGGTACCGGTCTCAGAGTGAAAACTGGGAAGCTATGCGGAGCGCTTCCCTGTCGACCTATCTCGATACCCGGCGCGTTTCGGAACGCACTATTGCGCGGGAAATGCTGATCTACCTGCTGCTGATGACAGGCCTGATGGCGGCAATGGCTTATTCCATTTTCAACGTGCGCAACTTCAGTCGGCGCCTGGTGGCGGATGTGTCCGGCCTGGAACGTACGCTCGCCAAAGTGACTGACTCCGGAGACTTTGAAGCGCGGGTGAATGATTCTGAACTCCTGGAGTTCAGTCGCATCGCCACTTCTGTGAATCACATGCTGGACGTACGCCTCGAGAACGAATCGAAGATTGCCGAACTGCTGGCGGTCAGCCAGGCGAACGAGGAGCGTCTTGCCGCGAAGTCTCAGGAACTCGAGAAAACCGTTGAACAGTTGGCCGAGCAGACGGCTGTGTTGAGAGCTTCCAGTATTGAACTACATCGGCAGTCGCGGGAGATTGAGCGGACGAGTCGCTACAAGAGCGAGTTCCTTGCCAATATGTCGCATGAACTGCGCACCCCGTTGAACAGCGTGCTGATTTTATCCAGCGATCTGGCCGCGAACCGTGCGGGAAACCTGGATAGCGAAGAGGCTGAAAGCGCCAGCATGATTCATGAGGCGGGGGCGGGACTGCTGTCGTTGATCAACGACATCCTGGATATTGCCAGCGTCGAGGCGGGCAGAATCAGCCTGGAATTGGAACCGGTAAACCTGCGTGCGCTCGCTGATTCACTGGATCAGCAGTTTCGTCCCCTCGCAGAGAAAAAAGCGCTCTCGCTGGATTTCGTGTTTGCGGAGGGGCTGCCGGAACAGTTCATGTCCGATTATCAGCGTTTGCACCAGATTATTGCCAGTCTGTTATCCAATGCCATCAAGTTCACCAGGAATGGCTGCATTCTGGTTACGTTCCAGTTGCGTCCGGCGGAAGCGGGAAAACCCGAGCACATCTGTATTCTGGTAATTGACAGCGGCATCGGGATCGCGACGGACAAAATGGACACAGTCTTTAATTTGTTTGAACAGGCAGATGGCTCGAGTACCCGCAGCTTCGGTGGTACGGGGCTGGGCTTGTCCCTGTCGCGCCGTTTTGCGGAATTACTGGGTGGAACTTTGCAGGTTGAGAGTCAGGTCGGCGTAGGCAGCCGTTTCACCGTGTCTTTGCCCCTGACGCGGACGGAGCATGGCGATGCAATGCCACATTTTTCACCCCCGGAAATAATGCAGTCAGAGCGCTCACCCCTGGTGGAGAGAGAGAAGGCCCGGGAGCTTCCTGAAAAGCCGGCCAAGGACCCGTTGATTGAAGCTGCCGAACTCATCGGTACGGATCCTGAACTGGCCGAAAAGATGGTTCTACTGGTCGACCATGACATGCGTAGCATGTTCAACCTCAATCGCGCCCTGCGCCAGGTTGGAATGCTTGCATTGAAAGCCCCCTCGGTAGAGAAGTGCATCAGTGCGTTGCAGGAAAGCGGGAATCGGGTTGATTTCGTATTGCTGGATGTCCTGCCGCCGGGGAGCGACCGGTCCGCAGCCGTCAGGCAGGTTTGTCAGGTAGCAGGGCCTGCCGGTGCCATCGTCATCGTCATGGCTGCTGAAGCCACGCGGGACGATCAGGAAGCCTGTTTGCAGGCGGGCGCCGTAGATTATCTGGAGAAACCGCTGGATTTCGAAAATCTGCTGGCGCGGTTGCGTGCCCACCTGAAGCAAGAAGAAGCCTGAAGTCACCTGGTCGCCGCAGATTCAATCTTCGTCCGGTTCCCGTTGCGCCAATATTCCCGCCTGTTTCACGATTACGTAAATCGCCGGAATGATGACGAGTGTCAGAATCAGCGTGGAGATCATGCCCCCGACCATCGGGGCGGCGATGCGCTGCATTACCTCAGAGCCGGTTCCCGCGCTGAGCATGATTGGCACCAGGCCGGCGACGATCGCGGTAAATGTCATGACGATGGGTCGTACCCGCTGGCCAGCACCCTCGATGACAGCGGTCTGCAGATCCCGCGTTTGCAGGTGCTGGCCGTTTTTATCAGACGTTTCCGTTTTGTGTTTTACCGCCAGATTCAGGTAGACGATCATCAGCACGCCGATCTCCACCGCCACACCGGCCAGGGCAATGAAGCCCACACCAACGGCCACCGAGAGGTCATAGCCCAGCAGGTAGATCAGCCAGAGCCCGCCTATGACGGCAAACGGCAGGGTGCCCATGATGATGAGTACATCTGCCAGGTTGCGGAAGTTCAGGTACAGCAGCAGCAGGATGATCAGCACGGTCACCGGCACGACCAGCATGAGCCGCTTCTCGGCACGCACGAGGTACTCGTACTGGCCTGACCACTGCAGTGAGTAACCGGCCGGCAAATCCAGCTCTGCAGCCACGAAGGCCTGCGCATCCGCGACGTAGGAGCCGAGATCAACACCTTCGATGTCGACAAAGGTCCAGCCTGTCAGTCGGGCGTTCTCGCTCCTGATGGCAGGCGCACCATCGGCAATGCGGATGCTGGCGACGTCACCAAGGGCGATGTGGGCACCACTGGGGGCCAGGATGGGCAGCAGTTTCAGCTTCTCGAGTGAATCCCGGTAGGCTGCCGGGTAGCGCAGGTTCACCGGATAACGCTCCAGTCCCTCTACCGTTTCGGTGATGTTCATGCCGCCGACGGCGGTGCGCACCACCGCCTGCAGGTCATCGATATTCAGGCCGAATCGCGCTGCCTTCTCGCGGTCCGGATCGACCAGTACGTAGCGTCCGCCGGCCACGCGTTCCGCGTAGACCGAGGTGGTGCCTTTGACTTGTGGGAGGATTTTCTCGAGTTGCCGGCCGAGTTGTTCAATCTGTTGCAGATCGGGGCCGTTGATCTTGATGCCGACCGGCGTCTTGATGCCGGTTGCGAGCATGTCGATGCGGTTGCGGATGGGCATGACCCACAGATTGGTGATGCCGGGGTACGCAATCGCGCGATCGAGTTCGGCGCGGAGTTTTCCAGGCGTCATTCCTGCGCGCCAGTGTTCGCGCGCTTTGAACCGAACCACGGACTCGATCATCGTGAGCGGCGCCGGATCGGTGGCGGTATCCGCCCGGCCGATCTTGCCGAAGACACTTTCCACCTCGGGAACCGATTTGATCAGCTTGTTGGTCTGTTGCAGCAACTCGCGCGCCTTGCCGGCCGAGATGCCCGGGTAGGCGCTGGGCATATAAAGCAAATCGCCTTCGTCCAGTGGCGGCATGAACTCCGATCCCAGCTGCGTGGCCGGCCAGAGACCTGCGAGAAGGATCGCGATGCCAACAAGAATGACCTTGCGCGGGTGTGCCACCACGCCCCGGATCACCGGGTGGTAGATTGCCTGTATGAGTCGGTTCAGTGGATTGCGGTTCTCCGGCAGTATGCGCCCGCGAACCAGGTAGCCGATCAGCACTGGCACCAGGGTCACCGCCAGGATTGCCGATGCAGCCATGGCGTAGGTCTTGGTATAGGCCAGTGGCGAGAAGAGTCGCCCCTCCTGCGCCTCCAGGGTGAATACCGGCAGAAAGCTCAGGGTGATGATCAGTAGCGAGAAGAACAGCGGCGAGCCGACCTCGATGGTGGCGCGTGCCACCAGCATCCAGTGGTTTTCATTTGGCTGCCTGGGTTTTTCCAGGTGCTTGTGGACGTTCTCGATCATGACGATGGCGCCATCGACCATCGCGCCGATGGCGATCGCAATGCCACCGAGTGACATGATGTTGGCGTTCAAGCCCTGCATCTGCATGACCAGGAACGCCGCCAGGATGCCGACCGGAAGACTCAGCACGATCACCAGTGCGGAGCGCAGGTGGAAGAGGAATGCGACACAGATCAGCGAGACCACTAAGAACTCTTCGAACAGTTTCTCGTAGAGATTGCGCACCGCACTGAGAATCAGGTCGGAACGGTCATAGGTCTCGACAATTTCGACACCTGGCGGCAGCGACTTTTTCAGGCTGGCAAGCTTGTCTTTCACGAGCTGTATGGTCTGCTCGGCATTCTCGCCGTAGCGCATCACGATCACACCACCGACTACTTCTCCCTCGCCATTGAGTTCGGCAATGCCGCGCCGTATTTGTGGTCCCAGTCGCACCTCGGCAACCTGTGCCAGCAGTATCGGTGTTCCCTGCTTGTTGAGCCCAAGGGGCACGTTGCGCAAATCGGCTTCCGACTGCAGGTAGCCGAGTGCGCGTATCATGTATTCGGCCTCGGCCATTTCCACGACGGAGCCGCCGGCTTCCTGGTTGGCGCGCTGAATGGCGGTGCGCACGTGTGCCAGGGGAATGCCGTGGGCGCGCAACTTGTCCGGATCAACCACCACCTGGTACTGGCGAACCATACCGCCGACGGTTGCGACTTCTGCCACGCCGGGGACGGTCTGCAATTCAAAGCGCAGGAACCAGTCCTGCAGGGAGCGCAATTGCGCGAGGTCATGCTGGCCACTGCGGTCGGTCAGTGCGTACATATAAACCCAGCCAACGCCGGTCGCATCTGGTCCCAGTTGCGGCTGTGCGCCGGCCGGCAGGCGTCCGGTGACCTGGCTGAGATACTCCAGCACCCGGGAGCGTGCCCAGTAGATGTCGGTGCCGTCCTTGAAGATGACATAGACAAACGAGTCGCCAAAAAAAGAAAACCCGCGCACCGTCTCGGCGCCGGGTACCGACATCATCGCGGTGGTTAGCGGGTAGGTGACCTGGTCCTGGACAACCTGTGGCGCCTGCCCGGGGAAACTGGTCTTGATGATGACCTGCACGTCGGAGAGGTCGGGGATTGCATCCACGGGTGTCTGTTGCAGCGCGCGCAAGCCCGCGCCAACCAGGATCAGCGTGGCGACCAGCACCAGGAAGCGGTTCGCTATCGACCAGCGAATCAGTGCGGCGATCATGGCTGCGGGTCCGCCGTGTGGTCCCTGTGATTCATGGCTGCAGGAGCATCCATCTGCACAGCATCCAGACGCTGAAACTCCGCGGTAAGGCTGGATTCCGAATCAATCAGGAACTGCGCCGAGGTGACCACGCGATCCCCTTCGCGCAGGCCCTGCAGGATTTCTATCCAGTCACCGGACTCGCGTCCGGCCCGTACAGCGACGGAGAGGAAGCGCCCATCGCCCAGTGCGCAGACGACCTTCTGCATGGTGCCGGTGCGAATCAGGGCGGACCGGGGTATGGACAGCCCCCGGTAGTCAGGTTCCGTGCGGATGTGGACCGATGCATACATGTTCGGGCGCAAGGCTTCATCCGGATTCGGAACGCGGATGCGCACACGCGCCGTGCGGGTGACCGGGTCGAGCACCGGGTACACGTAATCCACCGTGCCGTTCCAGGTACGATCGGGCCAGGCAGCGAGGCGAATCTCCACGGGTTGGCCGTTTTTCACCCGGGCACTTTGCTGCTCGAAGACTTCCACGGTCAGCCATACAGTGTCGAGCTGAGCCAGTGACATGATCTCGGTTTCGGGGGTTACGAACATGCCATGGCGCACCATCAGGTGGCTGACATAACCGCCGCGCCTGGCCCGAAAGGGCATGGTCTGCCGTAGTTTTCGATCCCGTTCGATGTCGCCGATCTGCGCTTCCGTCAGGCCCAGTGCCGCCAGTTTGCGCCGCGCGGCACGCAGCAGGGTGCGGTCACCATCGCGCAGGGCGAGGAGCAATTCTTCCTGCGCATTCACAATGGCAGGCGAATACAGGTCGAACAGCACCTGGCCGGCCCGCACCGGGTCGCCAGCGCTGGTTACACCGAGCCTCTCGATCCAGCCCTCCACGCGCATATGCACGTGGTGCAGTCGGTCCTCGTCGTAGCCGATGTAGCCGACGCTGCGCACGGTGCGGGGCAGTGGCCGCCGTTCCACCAGTGCAGTGCGCACGCCCAGGCTGTTCTCCACTGCCGGTGAAATACGCACGGTTCCGGCAGGGTCGGTAGTCGCTGTATCACTCTCGTAAACGGGCACGAGGTCCATTCCCATGGGCGATTTTCCGGGGCCGTCCCGCCGAAAATTGGGGTCCATGGGCGCGACCCAGTACAGGGGCGCCTTGTCGGCCGGGGAGTCCTGCTGCACCGCGGCATCCATCGTGCCGCTGCCACTCTTGATGACAAAGCCGGCGCCGAACGCCGCGAGGATCGCCAGCACGGTGAGTAGTGTCCTAATCATGATGCGGAGTCTCCGTGTTTGGTCCTGTAGCGGGCAGCTCGCAGAGCAGGTACTCCAGTTGCGCGAGTGCGGCCAGGCGTTCGCCCTGCAGTTGCAGGGCTTCCAGGCGCAGCGATTGCACGGCCAGGCGGGCGCGCAACAGGGCCTCAAACTCGCCGGCATCTGACCGGTAGGATCGCAGCACGGCTTCGGCCTGGCGGCGGGCCTGCGGCAGGATGAATTTCTCATAGCTGTGCAGGCGTTCTTCGAGTCCGCTGAGACGCGCTTGCGCCTGCGCATGTTCGTCGCGCAGCTGCAACAGAATCTCGCGCTGATGGTCGGTCGCTGCCAACAGTTCTGCATGGCGTGCGGCCAGGGATGCATCCTGGCGCTTCTCCGGGAAGATGGGCAGGGATACGCTGACCATGGCAGTGGCGAAGTCAGGTCGGGAAGCGCCGTTCGGGTCCTCGCCATCACGTAAGCCGTACGCCAGGTCGATGCCCCAACTCGGTGCGTATGCCTCGCGGGCCTGCTGCAGGCGCGCTTCGCTAATCTCACGCATGCGGCTGGCAATCCGATAGCGCGGGTGATTGCGCAGATCCGCGTCCTGCACGGCGGGCAGCTCCGGTGCGAAATCGAGTTCCAGCCCGTCACCAGTCGGTAGCGGCTGTGCACCTGCCTGGGTTCCCACCCAGCGGGATAGCGCGGCAATATGGGTCTGCACCTGCTGTCGGCCCGCGATCTGTTGTTGCTGCAGACGGCTTTGTTCCAGTTGTACGCTGATGAGGTCGGATTGCGCCGCCCGACCGGTGCCGACGCGCGACTCGACCACGCGTTGCAGTTGCGCAAACTCGGTTCGCTCGCTGTCGAGAACGTCCAACGACAGTTCGGTCTTTCTGCGCTTGATCCAGGCCATGCTGACGGCCAGTCGCACCTGGCGGGCCCGTTCTGACCGTTGTTCATCCACTTCCCGGGCACCGGCCAGCAGTGCAGCTTCGCGGTAGTGCAGGGTGTCCCCGGCAGGAAACGCCTGGTGTAGCCCTACCTGCAATTGGGTCATGGGTTCCTGGTCGCGATCGAATGTGTCGGTCGGGAAGTTCATCGCGCCCAGGCGCAGCATCGGGTCTGGCAACTGTCCGGCGGCCAGGGCGTCGGCACGACCGGCAACGGCCTGATGCTGGCGACGCGAGATGCCGGGGTCGAATTCGAGTGCCAGTGTCCGGGCTTTTTCCAGCGTGAGCACTTGCCCGCTGTCGGCAAGTACATGCGGCGGAATTCCCAATACGAGTACAGGCAGACTGATGAGGAAAATAATCGAGTGACGGTTTTTCATGAGAAGCATCCGAAACCGTTGAGAAAGCGCTGCGCCGGGCACTCATTGCGCCTGGTACGGGCAGCCGTAACGGTGGCGCGGAATTGCCGCGCCGGGGTTCAGATGGTTCTTGGGGGTCTTGTGAGAGGCTCACCCTGGCCGGGGAGCAGGGATTGCGAGGCAGGCCGGGTAACCAGCCTGAGGGTCGGTGAAAACGGGTGGTGTGAACTGGATGGAGACATCAGGCTGGCCCCGGAGATGCAATCCGGTGGGCAATCCGCATCACAGGGCTGATCGCAGCAATCACCGGATTTTTCCGTCGGGATATCCGTGTGGGACGTTGATTCCTGCGGTACATCGCTGCACGGCGATTCGGTGGGCAGGTCCGCCCAACTGCCCGTCCCGTACAGGGAGGACACCAGGAAAACGATGGACATCAATCGTGCAATCATGCGCCTAGTCTAGACCGCGGGGGTGGTGCATGGTCAAGTTTTTGTACCACAGGTCGCGCTGCGTCCGAGCCCGCTGGCAGGTTCGGACCGAAAATCAGACGTTGAACCTGAAATGGATGACATCGCCGTCTTTCACGATGTACTCCTTGCCTTCCTGCCGCCACTTGCCGGCTTCCTTGGCGCCCGCCTCGCCGTTGAACTGGATGAAGTCATCGTAGGCGATGACTTCGGCCTTGATGAAGCCGCGTTCGAAATCAGTGTGTATCACGCCCGCAGCCTGCGGTGCGGTGGAGCCGGCCTTGATCGTCCAGGCGCGTACTTCTTTCTCGCCGGCCGTGAAATAGGTCTGCAGCCCGAGCAGTTCATAACCTGCGCGCACCACGCGGTTCAGCCCGGGTTCCTCCAGTCCCAGTTCGGCCAGAAACTCGTTGCGATCTTCTGCATCCAGTTCGACGATCTCGGCTTCGATCTTGTTGCACACGGCGACAACGACCGAGCCTTCGGCAGCGGCGTGTTCCTTGACCGCGTCAAGAAACGGATTGTTTTCAAAACCGTCTTCGGCGACGTTGGCTATGTACAGGGTCGGCTTGGAGGTCAGCAGGCTCCATGAACGCAGGATGACGCGCTCGTCGTCGGTCAGTTCGAGGGCGCGGGCCGGTTTGCCGGCGTCCAGTATGGCCTCGACCTTCTCGAGTACGCTGACCTGTGATTTCGCTTCCTTGTCGCCGCTGCCGGCCTTGCGGATCAGTTTCTGCAGGGATTTCTGCACCGAGTCCAGATCGGCCAGCGCCAGTTCGGTGTGGATGATGTCGATGTCGCGGACCGGGTCTACAGAACCCGAGACGTGGGTGACATTCTCGTCTTCAAAGCAGCGCACAACGTGGGCAATGGCATCAGTTTCACGAATGTTGGAAAGAAACTGGTTGCCCAGTCCCTCGCCTTTCGATGCGCCTGCAACCAGTCCCGCGATATCCACAAACTCCATCGAGGTGGAGATGATTTTCTGGGGTTTCACGATATCGGCAATTGCCTGCTGGCGGGGATCAGGTACCGGAACGATGCCGGTGTGCGGTTCTATCGTGCAGAACGGAAAATTCTGCGCTTCCACGCCCGCCTGGGTCAGTGCGTTGAACAGCGTGGATTTGCCGACGTTGGGGAGGCCGACGATGCCGCAGTTGAAACCCATGTGTATTGATCCTT
>JBFJWR010000010.1:0-22121 GCA_041623535.1 Pseudomonadales bacterium | reverse complement strand
GGATGGCCGGCGTGAGCGGGGCAGTGCCGGCGGGGGTGGTCGTTACGATTATCGCACCCTGCTCGGTGATGACCGGGTGTACCGGTTTGCCGGTGAAGCGGTACGCCAGGCTCTGGTGAATCTTGAATCAGTGGCCGCGCCGGCCGGCAGCATGCCGGTGGTACTTGGCCCGGGCTGGCCCGGCATTCTGTTGCACGAGGCGATCGGTCACGGACTGGAAGGTGATTTCAACCGCAAGGGCACGTCTGCTTTTTCCGGCCGCATTGGCGAACAGGTGGCAGCCCGGGGCTGCACCGTGGTGGATGATGGCACCCTGCAGGACCGGCGCGGGTCGCTGTCCGTCGATGATGAGGGCGTGGCCACGGAATGCACCGTGCTGATAGAAGACGGCATTCTGCGCGGCTACATGCAGGACAAACTGAATGCCCGGCTCATGGGCGTTGCACCCACGGGCAATGGACGGCGCGAAAGTTATGCGCACCTGCCGATGCCCCGCATGACCAATACCTACATGCGCGACGGCACCTGTGAGCATGACGAAATGATCGCTTCGGTGAAAAAAGGCCTGTACGCAGCCAATTTTGGCGGCGGGCAGGTGGATATCACGTCCGGCAAATTCGTGTTTTCCGCCAGCGAGGCGTACCTCATCGAGGACGGCAAGATCACCGCGCCGGTCAAGGGAGCCACCCTGATCGGCAACGGCCCGGATGTGCTGACCCGCGTGTCAATGATCGGCAATAACCTGGAACTGGACACCGGCGTCGGCACCTGTGGCAAGGACGGCCAGTCGGTCCCGGTCGGCGTCGGGCAGCCCAGCCTGAAAATTGACAGCCTTACGGTCGGAGGTACTGGCAATGGATAACGGGCAGCAATTGATGCCGGGCCTGGCCGCGCAGGAGCAGGAACTGCGTGACCTGGTGGCGACCATCCTCGACGAAGCCCGGGCACAGGGGGCAGATGCCGCCGAAGTGGGTGCCAGTGTTGATGCCGGTCTGTCCGTCACGGCGCGCCTCGGCGAAGTGGAGACCGTGGAGTTCAACCGGGACCGTGGTTTTGGCATCACGGTCTATCGAGGCCAGCGCAAGGGTTCGGCCAGCACCTCGGACAGTCGGCCGGATGCCGTGCGTGAGACGGTGCGCGCAGCCTGTGACCTGGCACGCTTTACCACCGAAGACCGCTTTGCCGGTCTCGCAGATCCTGAACTGATGGCGACCCATCTGCCGGACCTGGCCCTGTGTCATCCCTGGGAGATCGACGCGCCCGCGGCGATTGAGATCGCGATCGAATGTGAGGCCGCGGCCCGGGAGATGGACGCGCGCATCAGCAATTCCGAGGGCGCCACGGTCAACAGCCACACCGGCGTGCGCCTGTACGGCAATTCGCATGGCTTCATTGGTGGCTATCCGTGGAGTCGTCACAGCCTCAGTTGCTCGGTGATTGCCGGTGCCGGCGACGATATGCAACGCGACTACTGGTACACCACGGCGCGCCGCGCCGAAGAGCTGGAGTCCGCCGGGGCAGTTGGGCGGCGGGCCGCGGAGCGCACCCTGCGGCGACTGGGCAGCACCAAGCCGCCGACCGGCAAGTTCCCGGTGCTGTATGCGGCAGAGGTCGCCAGTGGCCTGATTGGTCACCTGTTCAGTGGTATCGCCGGTGGCGCCCTGTACCGTAAGTCCAGCTTCCTGCTGGACCAGCTGGGTCAGCCGATCTTTCCGGAATTCATGCGCGTGCGGGAAGATCCCCTGCTGATCGGTGGTTCGCGGAGTGCGGCATTCGATGACGACGGCGTGGCGACCTCCGCCAAGGACTTCGTGACCGACGGGGTCCTGCAAAGCTACCTGCTCAGTACCTATTCCGGCCGTCGCATGGACATGCCCACCACCGGGAACGCCGGCGGTGCGCGCAACGTGTTCGTGGACAGCACCGGGCAGGACTTTGACCAGTTGCTGGAAATGCTCGGTACCGGCCTGGTGATTACCGAGTTGATGGGCTTTGGTGTCAACGTGGTTACCGGCGATTACTCGCGTGGCTGTGCCGGGTTCTGGGTCGAAAACGGCCGCATCACCGGCCCGGTCGAAGAGGCCACCGTCGCCGCGAACCTGTCTGCCATGTTCCGGGGCATCCGCGCCGTGGGCACGGACGTGGATCATCGCGGCAATACCCACTGTGGTTCCATACTCATCGATGAAATGACGGTGGCCGGCGCCTAGCACCAGTCGCCCCGGTACTACTCCACCTGTACCGCCCGTCGACGAGGCGGCGCAACCTGCTGCCTGCAAGTTCATTCCCCGTGCCTGCGCGCAGAGAAATATTTTCAGATAGTGCTTGACCTATGTCTTACGCACAGGTGTACGGTAAGGCTGAGACTTGATCCGGACACAGGAGCAGGTCCCGGGATCCTGACCCAGGTCAGGGATCGTCATGGGCAGGCCCTTGCGTGCCTGCCACAGCCTACGGAGATCCAGGCATGCGCGTTAACCAGTTGGCCACGGAACTGAATGTGACCGCAGACACGGTGCGCTACTACACGCGCATCGGACTTCTCACGCCGTCCCGTAACCCGGAGAACAGGTACAAAGAGTACAGCGAACAGGACCGGACCCGGCTGCGCTTCATTCTCAGCGCCCGGCAACTGGGTTTTTCGGTGGAAGACATCACGCAGATTCTCGGCGTGGCCGATCAGGGTCAGTCGCCCTGTCCACTGGTCAGACGGCTGATCGACCAACGTCTGCACGAAACGGAGCAGCGCTTCCAGGAAACCCTGCAACTACGCGAACGCATGCTCGCGGCGGTGGGAGACTGGAACCGTCTGCCGGACTGCGCACCGACCGGCCACATGATCTGTCATCTCATTGAGCAGTTCGCGGAAGAGCATCCGTGATCGATCAGCGCACCAAAGGCATCAACTACACGTATCATCAGGAGTCATGCAAATGAACCATTCAGCATCTCATACCCATGTCGATGACATGGGCCAACTACATCATCCGCCACCGGTTACCGGGGCCAGCCAGGATTTTCTGATCGAAGGTGCGGGCTGCGCCAGTTGCGTCGGCAAAATCGAGGGGGCCCTGAAACGGGTGCCCGGCGTGCAGGCGGCGGAAATGAATTTTGCGCTGCGTACCGTGACGGTCACCGGTAACGCAAACAGCGCGGATCTTGTTGAATCCGTTGCCCAGGCCGGCTACACCGCCAGGCCGCTGGATAGTGATCCCGGTGCGGACGAGATGGCCGAGAAGGAAGCGGCGGATCTCGCATACTACCGCCGCCTTCTGCGGGAAATGACGCTTGCGCTCGCGCTCGGCATCCCCCTCATGCTCTATGGCCTGGCGATGGGCGAAATGACGGTCAGCACCCCCGCCGAACGCGGCGGCTGGTTGCTGGTGGGGCTGTTGACTGCGGGTGTCATGTACTTCTCGGGCCGGCATTTCTATGTCGGTGCGTGGAAGTCGTTCTGGAATCACAGTGCCAACATGGACACGCTGATTGCGCTGGGCACCGGCACGGCCTGGCTGTACTCCATGGTCGTGGTGCTGGTTCCCGGGTCGGTTCCCGAGATGGCGCGGCACCTGTACTTCGAAGCAACAGCCATGATCATCGGCCTGGTCAATCTCGGACTGGCCCTGGAGTTGCGGGCCCGTGGACGCACCTCGGAAGCAATCCGGCGGTTGATCGGCCTGCAGGCAAAGACCGCGCGAGTGCTACGGGACGGCGCAGAAATCGACATCCCTATCGAACACGTGCTGATGAACGACCTGGTACGGGTGCGCCCCGGCGAAAAGATCGCGGTGGACGGCA
This sequence comes from Pseudomonadales bacterium, assembly GCA_041623535.1. Taxonomy (GTDB): domain Bacteria; phylum Pseudomonadota; class Gammaproteobacteria; order Pseudomonadales; family JBFGWM01; genus JBFJWR01. The sequence continues at coordinate 18,323 of JBFJWR010000010.1, read as the reverse complement.
TCGTCATCGAGGGGCACTCGTCCATCGATGAATCCATGCTGACCGGCGAACCCATGCCGGTGGAAAAACACGTCGATGACGAGGTGGCTGCCGGTACGCTGAACAAGTCCGGCACGCTGGTCTGTCGCGCCAGCCGCATCGGTAGGGACACGGCGCTGTCGCGCATCATTCGCATGGTCAAACAGGCGCAGAACTCCAAGCCGCCGATAGGCCGCATGGCGGATGTGATCTCCGGTTATTTCGTGCCGGCAGTGATGATTATTGCCGTACTGAGCGCATTGGCCTGGCTGAACTTCGGACCTGATCCGGCACTCGCCTTTGCGCTGGTATCGGCGACTACCGTGCTGATTATTGCGTGTCCCTGTGCGCTGGGACTGGCCACGCCCATGTCGGTTATGGTCGGGGTAGGCAAGGCAGCCGAGCACGGCGTGCTGATACGCAATGGTGCCGCCCTGCAGACGGCCAGTCGCATCACCACCATGATCCTGGACAAGACCGGCACCATTACGCGGGGCGTGCCGACGGTGACAGAGGTGTTGCCGTACAACGGTTTTGATGAGCACACGGTACTGCGCATGGCTGCCAGCCTGGAGTCCGGCTCTGAACATCCGCTGGCCGATGCAATCGTGACCCGGGCGCGGGAAGGCAGCGTGGAACTGCAGGCGGCGTCTGAATTCCAGTCGCTTGCCGGGCATGGAATCCGTGGTGCCGTGGATGGCCGGCAGCTGTTGTTTGGCAATCGCAAGCTGATGGCTGACAACGAGGTCGATGTGAGCGCGCAACTTGCCACCGCGCAGGACCTGGCTGCGCAGGCCCGCACGCCCATGTACCTGGCAGTGGACGGTGTACTGGCGGCCATAATCGCGGTGGCCGATCCGATCAAGGAAGATTCCGTGGCTGCCATCCGGCGACTTCAGAACAGTAATATTCGCGTGTACATGCTGACCGGCGATAACGCCGCAACGGCGAAGGCAGTGGCAGAACAGGTCGGGATCAGGGACTTCTTTGCCGAAGTGCTGCCGGAAGACAAATCGGCGAAAGTCGAGGAACTGCAGCGGGCCGGTGAGGTTGTCGGCATGACGGGTGATGGTATCAATGACGCGCCGGCGCTGGCTCTGGCTGATGTCGGGTTCGCGATAGGCACCGGTACCGACGTGGCCATGGAAAGCGCCGACGTCACCCTGATGCGTGGTTCCCTGCATGGCCTGGCGGATGCCATTGCCATCAGCAGGGCCACACTGCGCAATATTCGTCAGAACCTGTTCGGAGCCTTTATCTACAACGTCCTGGGCGTGCCGGTCGCCGCAGGTATCGTGTATCCCATCACCGGCATGTTGCTGAATCCGGTGATTGCCGGGGCGGCCATGGCCTTTTCGTCACTTACTGTTGTTACCAATGCCAATCGTTTGCGCCTGTTCAGGGTCGAGGAGGACTGAAATGTTGTTCGTCAATCTGCTGGGTGTGTTGTTGATCGCCGGTATTGCCTGGTGGTTCTGGATGTACCGGGCGCCGGATGCCGCGGTTGCCACGCAGGGCATCATTGAGATTGTCGTCGAGAACGGAGTCTACGTGCCGGCCCGCGTGGAGGTGCCGGCCGGGCAGCCGACCACGCTACGGTTCCTGCGCAAGGATGCTTCGCCCTGTGCCGGTACCGTGTTGTTCAGTGACCTGAATATCAGCGAGGACCTGCCGGTGAACAAGTCGCGGGATATCGTCGTGAACCCCCCGACGGCAGGGATATATCCATTCACCTGCCAGATGCAGATGTACCGTGGGGAGCTGCGGGTTACGGATGCTGGCTGAAACGTGATGCGAAATCGGGCTCAGGCGTAAAAAACCGTGGCCAGGCCGAGGAAGGCAAAGAAGCCCACCACGTCGGTAATGGTCGTCAGTACGACGCCGCCGGCCAGAGCTGCATCAATTTTCAGGCGGCGCAGTATCATCGGCAGGGCGGCACCGGTTGCGGCGGCGGCCACCAGGTTGATGACCAGGGCGGCGGCAATGACCACGCCGATGATGGGGTCGCCGAACCAGAGCATGGCGGCACCGGAGACCACCACGGCCCAGAGAATGCCGTTGAGGGCACCGACCACGACCTCGCGGCTCAGCAGCCAGCGCATATTGCTTTCGCCGAGGTGTCCGAGCGCCATGCCGCGCACGACCAGGGTCAGGGTCTGGCTGCCGGCGATGCCGCCCATGCTGGCGACGATGGGCATCAGTACCGCCAGGGCCACGACCTTGTTGATCGTGTCCTGGAACAGCCCGATGACGCCGGCAGCGATAAAGGCTGTGAACAGGTTGATGCCCAGCCAGACCGCGCGTCTGCGGGCGGTATGAATCACCGGCGCGAAGATGTCTTCCTCTTCATCCAGACCGACCTGGCTCATCAGGGAGTGGTCGGCATCCTCGATGATCACATCCACCACGTCATCAATCGTGATCCGTCCAAGCAGGCGTCCGGACTCGTCGACCACCGGGGCTGATACGAGGTCGTGTCGTTCAAAGATCTTGGCGACTTCGGTATCGGGCTGCATGGCCGGGATGGTGATCGCATCGGTGGTCATGATCTCGCGGACGGTGTTGGCGGGATCGCTGATCAGCAGCCGGGTCAGTGGTACCAGCCCGATGAACTCGTCGCGCCGGTTGACCACCAGCAGGCTGTCGGTCATGGCCGGTATGTCTTTCTGCCGACGCAGATAACGAAACAGCACTTCCAGGGTGATGTCCGGCCGCACCGTGATGGTGTCGGTGTTCATCAGGCCGCCGGCTGTGTCTTCCGGATAGGAGAGGGCCGCTTCCACGCGCAGGCGATCCTGCGTGTCCATGGATTCCAGTACTTCCTGGATGACGGCATCCGGCAGTTGCTGCAGCACGTCGACCAGGTCATCGGTATCCAGGCCTTCCGTGGCAGCCAGCAGTTCCTCGGTATCCATGCGACTGAGGAAATAGGCACGGACATCATCGCCGAGGTTCTGGAGTACCTCGCTTTGTTCTTCCGGTTCGATCAGCTTCCAGAGTATGCTTCTGGCGCGCGGAGGGGTGGACTCCAGCAGGTGTGCGACGTCCGGAGCCGGCATGCCGTTCAACATGCGCCGGACCTGGACGTAGGTGCCGCTTTCCAGCGCATCGCGCAGGGTTTGCAGCTGCGCCTGTACGGCGTCTATCTCCTGGATACTTTCGCTGGACATAGGCAGCCTGCCTACTCGCCTTCGCCGAAGAAGTCAGCGATCAGGGCGAGTAGTCCGTCGTGTGCTTCCTGCTCCTGCCGGCCTTCAAACCGCAGGTCGAGTTCCGTCCCCTGGCTGGCAGCCAGCATCATGACGCCCATGATGCTTTTACCATCCACCATTTTGCCGTCGCGTCCGACTCGCACGTCGCATTCATAAGCAGATGCCGTGGATACAAACTTGGCCGCCGCACGAGCATGCAACCCCAGCTTGTTGGTGATGGTGACGCGGGTTTCAATCATGCCATGTCCCGGTGACGCGACTGCACGTTGGCATAGCGCGCCTGGTAGTGGGAGCGCAGGCGTTCCGCCATGTACACCGAACGATGGCGGCCGCCCGTGCAGCCGATACCCACCGTGAGGTAACTGCGGTTGTTCTCTTCGAAATGGCCGAGCCATTTGTCCAGGAAAGTGCAGATGTCCTGGTACATGTCGTTGACCACGGTGTGGCCGTCGAGGTAATCCATCACCGGTCCGTCGCGGCCGGTCTGTTCGCGCAGTGCAGGGTCCCAGTGCGGATTGGGCAGGCAGCGCACGTCAAATACGAGGTCCACGTCAGCCGGTACGCCGTTCTTGAAGCCAAAGGATTCAAACAGCAGCGACATGCGCTGGCCGGTATGCCCCGCCACGCGCGAACGCACCACGTCCCGCAACTGGTGCAGGGTCAGATCGCTGGTGCTGATGGTCAGGTCGGCCAGCAGCGAAATGGATTCCAGGACTTCCTGCTCTTTGCCCAGCGCTTCTGCGAGTGAAACGCCTTCGGTGCTGAGTGGATGCCGGCGGCGGGTTTCGCTGAATCGGCGGATCAGCGTGCGGTCATCAGCCTCCAGAAAGATGACTTCGCATTCGATGCCGCTTTCTGTGAGGCTGCTCAGGATGCTGGGGAACTTGATCAGGTGATCGGGGAAATTGCGGGCGTCTATGCTGACCGCCACCTTGATGTCGGCGCTGGATTCCTCGAGGCCGACCTGGCGCACCATTTCGAGGATCAGCCCGGCTGGCAGATTGTCGATGGCAAAGTATCCCAGGTCTTCCAGGATGTTCAGGGCCGTGCCCTTGCCGGTTCCGGAGCGGCCGCTGATGATCACCAGTTTCATGGGCGGATCGGACTCTCAGTTTGCGGCATCGGACGGCACGGGTGCGCGCGTCGTTGCCAGGTCGTAGAGTTGTTCTGAATTCGCGGCTTCCAGCAGGGCGATCCGGTAGTCCTGATCGGAAAGCGATTCGGCCAGCAGTTTCAGAATCTGCAGGTGATCCTCGGTGGCCTCTTCCGGCACCAGCAGAACGAACACCAGCTGTACCGGTCGATTGTCGGGTGCGTCAAACGGTATGGCTTCCTGTAACTGGAACAGCACCACGTGCGCCTGTTGCAGCCCGGCCAGTCGGCAGTGCGGAATGGCCGCACCAAAGCCGATGGCCGTGCTGCCCAGGCGTTCCCGGGCAATGAGCGCATCGTAAATCGCCAGGCTTTCCAGCCCGGAAAGGTGCTCGACGACGAAATCTGCAGCGAACTGCATCAGCCGCTTCTTGCTTCCGGTATCAACTTTTGCAACCGTCAGGTCCGGTCGCAGGATGTCGCTCATCCGCATGGTGTTGGTTCTCTTCGTTTCGGGACAGGTGCCCGCCTGCTCAGCGGGCGTGGTCCCCATGGTTATGCTGGCTCATCTTTTCCTTGTGCTTGATCAGCTGGCGATCCAGCTTGTCGGTCAGCAGGTCGATGGCAGCGTACAGGTCCTTGTCTTCAGCATTGGCAAACACCTCGCCACCCCGGATGGAGATCGTGGCCTCAGCGATCTGTCGTACCTTGGCGACGCTGAGTATGACCTGCACATTGGTGATGTGATCATAATGCCGACCCAGTTTTTCAATTTTCTCATTCACATAAGTGCGAATCGGATCGGTGAGGTCGAGATGGTGGCCGCTGATATTAATCTGCATATTACATGCTCCGACTGGGTGAGTAATGGGGCCGAATGGTTCGGCTCCTCGTTTTTACGCAGAACCCGGGATGGGGTGCTGCGTCATGATTCTGCAAGATCCGGTGTGCGGGGTGCCTGTTCATACCAGTTGCCGCCGTTCATTCGAAGGCCGGATCTTCATCGCTTCCCGGTACTTGGCGATGGTACGTCGTGCGACCTGTATGCCCTGTTCGCCCAGCAGGGTGGCAATCTTGCTGTCCGACAGCGGTTTGCGCGCATCTTCTGCGGCCACCAGCTTCTTGATAATGGCGCGAATCGCCGTGGAGGAGCATTCGCCGCCACCCTCGGTGCTGACATGACTGGAAAAAAAGAACTTGAGTTCGAACACGCCACGCGGGGTATGCATGTATTTCTGCGTGGTCACGCGGCTGATGGTTGATTCGTGCATTTCCACCGCCTCGGCAATGTCATGCAGCACCAGCGGGCGCATGGCTTCCTCTCCATATTCAAGAAAGCCACGCTGGTGTTCGACGATGCGGGTGGCCACTTTCAGCAGGGTTTCATTGCGGCTCATCAGGCTGCGCAGGAACCAGCGGGCTTCCTGCAACTGGTTGCGCATGTACACATTGTCGGAACTGGAGTCCGCCCGCTTGACCAGCGCTGCATAGGTCGGATTGATGCGCAGGCGTGGCGCGGCGTCCGAGTTGAGTTCCACCTGCCAGCGGCCCTCCCGTTTATAGACCACCACGTCGGGTACGACGTACTCAGGCTGCTGCGCGCTGATCTGTCCTCCCGGCCGCGGATTCAGACCGCGCAGCAACTGCATGACTTCGCGCAGGTCGTCTTCGCTGAGTTTCATGCGTTGCATGATGCGGTTGTAATCCCGATTGCCCAGCGCATCGAGATGCCGGGCGATGACTTCCTGCGCCATGGCGAGGCCGGGCGTCTCTTCGGGTAGTTGCTGCAACTGCAGGCGCATGCACTCGCCAAGATCCCGTGCACCGACACCGGCCGGATCAAAACTCTGTACCCGGCGCAGCACGGCGACCACCTCCTCGGGGCCGACCTCCTGTTCATCGCCGAAGCCCTGCACGATCTCTTCGATCGGCACCGCCAGGTATCCGTCGCTATCGATGCCGTCGATAATCGCCATACCGATGGCGCGGTCCGTGTCGCTCATGCGCGACAGGTTCAGCTGCCAGGACAGGTGGTCCTGCAGGCTCTCGGTTGTCTGGTGTGTATCCAGATAGTCATAATCGTCTCCGCCGGCTGGTCCCGAGTAGCCTTCGCCGCCGGGGTATACGTCGTCCCAGGCGCTGTCGACGGGTACATCCTCGCCAAGCGAGTCCTGCCATTCTGTTTCGCTGGCCGGCTCGCTGAGTTCTTTGTCCTGTCCGTTGTCTTTCGGGGATTCCGGCTCGACAGCGCTGGTTGGTTCGGCAGTCTCATGGGACGTGCCGTTTTCGATGCCCAGGGCTTCCGGGTCGCTGGCATCAAAATCCGGGTCACCGTCTTCGGCCTGTTCCAGCATGGGGTTGGAGTCCAGGGCTTCCTGGATTTCCTGCTGCAGGTCGAGAGTGGAAAGCTGGAGGATGCGGATAGCCTGCTGCAGCTGGGGCGTCATCGTTAGCTGATGGCCCATTCGAAGCTGTAGCGCTGGTTTCATTCGACTAATGGCGTCCCGCAGTTCTGGTGTATGGAACGAAAGTTGCTTGCTGAATAATATTCTAGCCCAATCTGGCGCTTGTCACCGTGATCGTGCCGGGAAGAATGCGAAATTTTTGTGCCCGGTGAGGGCTTGCCAGGTGCGCGGTGCCTACAGGCGGAACTGGTGCCCGAGGTACACATCCTTGACGATCTGGTTGCTGAGGATGACTTCAGCGTTGCCTTCCGCAATGATCCGGCCCTCATTCACGATGTAGGCTTTTTCACAGATATCAAGGGTTTCCCGAACATTGTGATCGGTGATCAGCACGCCGATGCCGCGCGCGCGCAGGTATTCGATGATTTGCTTGATATCGTTCACGGAGATTGGATCGACGCCCGCAAACGGTTCATCAAGCAGGACGAAGGAGGGTTCGGTGGCCAGGGCGCGGGCGATCTCCACGCGACGGCGTTCACCGCCGGACAGGGCCATGCCATTGCTTTCACGGATGTGCGTGATGTGAAATTCGCGCAGCAGGTCTTCGAGTTTGCGTTCCCGCCCTGCCTGGTCAAGATCCGCGCGGGTTTCCAGGATGGCCATGATGTTTTCATTGACCGTCAGCTTGCGGAAAATGGAGGCTTCCTGCGGCAGATAGCCGAGTCCCTGGCGGGCGCGGCCGTGCATCGGTAGCGGTGTGATGTCCATGTTGTTGACAACAATCTTGCCACGGTCTGCATTCACCAGGCCGACAATCATGTAGAAGCAGGTCGTTTTGCCGGCGCCGTTGGGGCCCAGCAGTCCGACCACCTGGCCACTTTCTATGGAAACCGACACGTCCTTGACGACTTCCCGTCCCTTGTAGCTCTTCGCCAGATTCAGGGCCTGTAGGCGTGCCATCTTTACGCGCTTCCCGCCTAGTCTTTTTTCTTGGCGGGCTGGATGACAATCTCCACGCGCTGGCGCTTGGTGCTGCCCGCCGTGGTGTTGCCATTGGAATGGGCTTTCACCAGCTGCTTCTCGATGTCGTAATTGATGCGATCACCGAGAAACGTGTTTTCATCCTGCTCGAGGCGGGCGTTTTTCAGGATGACGATTTTCTGATCCGTGGCGAAATACTGGATGACGTCGCCATAGGCGTGGACCACCGGGTCATTGGCCTTGGGCTTGTGCTCGTAATGCGCCGGTTGCCCGGTGGCGATGATTTTACTGACGCCATCTTTCGTGGATTCCACGGTGACCTTGTCGGCGCGTATGCGCACCGTGCCCTGGGTGATCCGCACCCGGCCACGATAAATCGACACGCCCTGTTTCTCGTCCATCTCGGCACTGTCCGATTCGATACGGATGGCCTGGCCCTGATCGCCGGGCAGTGCCAGCACCGGAAGCGGCGTGGCTGCCAGCAGGGTGGCGATCAGCAGGGTTCTACAGCTTGCCTTCATAGGATCCTCGTACTTTGGCCAGAAGCTTCAGCCGGTTTGTTTGTAAGTCCGCCTGTAAGCCCATGGCAGTTGTTCTGCCGCGCGGCGACTCAATGATAACAGCTTGATATGTCTCCGCGTATTCCTTGCGCGGAAAGATACGCAGGCTGTCCGTGGCCAGTTTCAGAAACTTGTCATCGGGTGGTTCATAGTTGACCTCGACTTCCTCCCAGAGTTCAACCGCTTCCCCGGCCGGCAGAATCTGCCCGTACAGGGAACTCAGCCGCCACGGTGAACCATTTTCGCGGTAAATGATGATGTGCGGAAGGGTGATCTCGGTAATGTCGTTGTGCGGAAAATGGCTCATCTGGTTGGCAAACAACTGGTAACGCGGTTTGCCGGCTTCGTCATACTGGATGGAGTCGACACCGGACATGTAAAAATCGGGGTCCAGTGAGGATTCAGTTGGTACCTGCGGAACCAGTTTTTCGCCGCTGCCCAGCACCAGCCACATGGTGAGGAACGCAATGATGGCAAATATGATGCCGGCCGTGGGTGAGATTCTTTCCATGTACCTGCCGTGCCCGAATCTGTGCCTTGCTACAGGTATTTCTGCAGCATGTCGTCCAGGGTGCCCTGGGCGCGCATGATGAAATCGCAGGCTTCACGGCCGGCACCCATTCCGCCGTTCACTTCACTGACCCAGTCTGCATGGGCGCGCACGTAATAATGTGCACTGGCCACCGTCATGCCGACGCCGCTGGCACGGATGGCAGCCAGGTCCGGCAGGTCATCGCCCATGTAGGCAGTATCGTCCAGCGACAGGCCCAGTTTGCCGCAAAGTTCTGTGAGTGCGTCGATCTTGTCTTCCCGGCCCTGGTAGAGGTGCTCGATGCCAAGATCGCTGGCGCGCTTGGCGACCAGTTGGGTTTTGCGCCCGGTGATGATGGCCACCTGCACGCCGCTGGATTGCAGCATCTTGATGCCGTGGCCGTCCAGGGTGTTAAAGGCTTTCATTTCGCGTCCGTCGTCTGAAAAGTACAGGCGTCCGTCGGTCAGTACCCCGTCCACGTCAAACGCCAGCAGCTTTACCCGCTGGGCTTTCTTCTTCAGTGCATCCATGGTTCAGACAACTCCGGCGCGCAACAGGTCATGCATATTCAGGGCTCCAACCGGGCAGTCATTCTCATCGGTCACCACCAGCCCGTTGATGCGGTGTTCTTCCATCAGGCGAACCGCCTCGGCGGCCAGGGCATTGGGCCCGATCGTCTGGCCGTGCGGGGTCATGACCTCGCGGATGCCGGCTTTACGCAGATCGAGGTCTCCTTCGAGTATGCGCCGCAGGTCGCCGTCCGTGAACACGCCGACCAGTCTGCCCTCGCCATTCACGACCGTGGTCATGCCCAGGCCCTTAGCGGTCATTTCCAGCAGCGCGTCGCGCAGGGCGGTTTCCTCGCCTACCCGTGGCAGGGCCTCATCTGCGTGCATCAGGTCGGCGACCTTGAGCAACAGGCGGCGTCCCAGGCTGCCGCCCGGGTGAGAGAAGGCAAAGTCCTCCGGTGTGAAGCCACGCGCCTCCAGCAGCGCAATCGCCAGTGCATCGCCCATTGCCAGTGATGCCGTGGTGCTGGAAGTGGGCGCCAGGTCATGGGGGCAGGCTTCCTGCGCCACGGATACGTCCAGATTGACTTCCGCTTCGCTGGCCAGTGGTGACTTCGGATCGCCGGTCATGCTGATCAGTGGGGCACCCATGCGCCGGAACAGGGGCAGGATGGTGATGACTTCCGGGGTTTTTCCCGAGTTCGACAGCGCGATGACCACGTCATTGCCGGTAATCATGCCCATGTCGCCGTGACTGGCTTCGCCGGGGTGAACAAAAAACGCCGGCGTACCGGTACTGGCCAGCGTGGCGGCAATCTTCTTGCCGATGTGGCCGGATTTGCCCATGCCGGTCACCACCGTGCGGCCCTTGCAGGCCAGCAGCAGTTCGCAGGCCGCGGCAAAACTGGCATCAATGCGCGGCAGCAGGGCGCTGACGGCACTGGCTTCCAGTTCTATGGTGCGCCGGCCGGATGCGATGAGGGATTCGTGTTGCGTGTTCATCGTCCTGGCATGTTTTTAAAGCGGGTGACCAGCAGTATAGGGCACCTCCATCAATTCCCGCACGGCGCGCGGGCATACGTAGGGGGGCTTTGCGGGTTCGATCAGGCCACCGTGGAAAAATAGAGTACACCGAGGTAAGCCACGTACAGCGTCGTCAGGATGCCGCCTTCGACGCGGTCTACCGTGGGCTTGCTGGGTGGCAGCCAGGAAAACAGGATCATGAAGGCAGTCATGCTCATCATGACCAGGTAATCGCGCCAGAAAACTGCAGGTTCCAGATCGATGGCATCCACCACGCCGGGGATGGCCAGCACCCCCAGCAGGTTGAACAGGTTCGAACCCACCACGGTGCCGATGACGATATCGTGATGGCCTTTCAGGGCCGAGGCTACCGCTGCAGCCAATTCCGGCAGGCTGGTGCCGATGGCCACGATGGTCAGCCCGATGACCAGTTCGCTGACGCCGAAGGCCATGGCCAGTTCGGTAGCGCCCCAGACCAGCATGCGGGAACTGACCAGCAGCACCAGCAGGCCACTGATGAGCAGCCAGCAGGCCTGCTTCAGTGGCAGGGAGGGTATGCTCTCTTCCATTTCATGGTCCAGTTCGTCGGCCTCCGCGGACGCGCGACCCTGCACGACGAAGCGCCACAGCACGAAGAGCAACCCGCAGCCGAGCATGACCCCGTCTTTCAGATCGATACGCAGATCCCACAGGCAGTAGCCAGCCAGTGCCGTGGCGAAAATCAGCAGGACGAATTCGCGGTGAAACAGGTCGCGGGGTACCACGATGGGCGCCATCAATGCGGTAAAGCCGAGGACCAGTCCGACATTGGCAATGTTTGATCCGAGGGCGTTGCCGACCGCGAGTTCCCCGACCCCGGTGACCGCCGCGATGATCGAGACGATGATTTCCGGGGCGGAGGTGCCAAAAGACACGATGGTCAGTCCGATCATCAGCAGGCTCATGCCCAGCGCGCGGGCGGTTGCGGCCGCGCCGGCCACGAACCGGTCGGCGCTCCAGCCAAGCAGGACCAGGCCGGCAATCAGGGCGGCGACGGGCAGAAGCAGGGGAGGGGCGATCATGTTGTGAGCCAGTGCCTTGTTGCCGGAAGCGGAGACTTTACTTGGATGCGCTTGTGAAACTCAAGCAGCGCGATAATTCATCTGTGGCATGAATCATGGCGCATGTTGATGTGTTTTTGAGCATTGCCGATGGTACTATACGCGCCTTTCGCCGGGACTCCGTTCATCGCGGATTCAGGGTCTCTCCCGCAGTATTTGCTGCATTGAGGGCGGCCATGAACCGAAAGCCGGTCGCCGGGTCGAAGCAAAAAGTATGAAACACTGTTTGACAGGAAATCAGGAGTACACGATGCGCGTTCTTTTTAGCCGTTGGCTGGTGATGCTGGTCTGCATGGCGGGCCTGCAAGGCGTTGCGCAGGCGGCCGTCGGTCCTGATGACGTGGTGCGCAAAGGCACCAATGAACTGCTGAGTACCATTGAGCGGCAGAGATCCACCTTTGCGCAGAATCCGGAGCAGTTTTTTACGGCAGTGGAAGATGTGCTGTCGCCGGTGATCCACTTCGATTTTTTCTCCAAGCTGGTGATGGGTGACTTTTATGCTGCTGCCACGCCTGAGCAGCGCGCGAAGTTCAGCGACGTTTTCAAGAACCAGGTGCTGGAGAAGTATGCAGCCCTGCTGCTGAATTACGGTGGCGAAAAAATTGAAGTCCTGCCGCTCGAAAAGAACCACATTAAGGACAATCGTGCCTACGTGCGCCTGCTGCTGTACGGGCAGGAGAATTCACGCTACCAGGCCAATTTCTACCTGGCTGACTTTGGTAACGGCAACTGGCGTGTGTACAACATCGTGTTTGGCGGTGTGAACCTCGTGACGACCTTCAAGAGCCAGTTCCGGGCGATTGCCCACCAGAAAGGCGGCAATATCGACGCGGTCATCGACAGCTGGGGCAGTGTTCTTGATGCGCTCTGAAGCGGTCGCCCGGCCCTGCGGAGCCGCAGCATGAGCCCGGAAGAACTGCGCCAGCACCTGCTGGGAACCCTGCCGGATTGCGAACTGGAAGTGCAGGGTGATGGCAGCCATTTTGAACTCCGTGCGGTAGGCGCCTGCTTCAGTGGTCTGAACCGGGTCAAGCGTCAGCAACTTGTATATAAGGCCCTCGGCGAGCTGATCCCCTCCGGTGCCGTGCATGCCATCCAGATCCGGGCGCTGACCCCGGAAGAAGCCGCGGCGTCCAGCTGACCCCTGTCGCGGCTGAGCCCGTGGTCGCGACACTCGCGGAAGGGTGGACTACTATTCTCCGATAGCTTCCGGAGTGTGCGCTTGCAATGGATAAACTGATTATTACCGGCGGTCGTCCGCTGGAAGGCGAGATCCGGATTTCCGGCGCCAAGAACGCGGCTTTGCCCATCCTCGCCGCGACCCTGCTGGCCGATGAGCCCATGACCGTGCTCAATCTGCCTCATCTGCATGACATCACGACCATGAACGAACTGTTCCGCGGTATGGGCGTGGAACTGGTCATGGGCGAAAAGATGGGCATCGAGGTCCATGCCAATACCATCAAACGCTACCAGGCGCCCTATGACCTGGTGAAAACCATGCGTGCATCGATCCTGGTGCTGGGTCCGATGCTGGCGCACTACGGACGCGCGGAGGTGGCCCTGCCGGGCGGCTGCGCAATTGGCAGCCGGCCTGTGGATCAGCACGTACGCGGTATGCAGGCTTTGGGCGCCCGGGTCGACGTGGAAGACGGCTACATCAAGGCGCGCGCCAATGGCCCGTTGCGCGGCGCCCGCATCTGCATGGACATGGTCACCGTCACCGGGACCGAAAACCTGCTGATGGCCGCAACGCTGGCAGCCGGCACCACGATCATCGAAAACGCTGCGCGCGAGCCGGAAATCGTCGACCTCGCCGAATGCCTCATTACGATGGGCGCGAAAATCACCGGGCACGGTACCGACCGCATCGAGATCGAGGGCGTGAACCGCCTGCACGGCGGTACGTATTCAGTGTGCCCTGACCGTATCGAAACCGGCACCTACCTGTGTGCTGCCGCCGCCACGCGGGGCCACGTCAAGCTCAAGGATACCGATCCCACGCAGCTTGATGCGGTGCTGGCCAAGCTGGAAGAGGCCGGGGCAGATATCAGTACCGGCGAGGACTGGATCGAACTGGACATGCACGGGCGGCGGCCGAAGGCGGTCAATATCCGCACCGCGCCGTATCCGGCTTTCCCCACCGACATGCAGGCCCAGTTTATCGCCATGAATGCGGTGGCAGAGGGCGTCGGCCGGGTGACCGAGACCGTATTTGAGAATCGCTTCATGCACGTGCTGGAAATGATTCGCATGGGTGCTGAAATTCACCTGGAAGGAAATACTGCCATCGTGCAGGGGGTCGAGCGCCTGAAGGGCGCGCCGGTCATGGCGACCGACCTGCGGGCCTCGGCCAGCCTGGTGATCGCCGGACTGGTCGCCGACGGCGATACCCTGATCGATCGGATTTACCACATCGACCGTGGCTACGAGTGCATCGAGGAGAAAGTCCAGCTGCTCGGCGGCAAGATTCGCCGGGTTCCGGGGTAGCCTCGACAGGGGTGGCCCCGGGCCGCCCCGTGCTCTGCCGGCAGAATCTGTTGCCGGCAATCCTGCATTTTTGATCTTCGCTCACGTACAATTCGGGCTCACCTGTTTCGATGGTAACCATCATGGCCGCCCAGCCGTTGACGCTGGCCCTGTCCAAGGGCCGCATACTCGAGGAATCCCTGCCGCTGCTGGAACGTGCCGGTATCCATGCGCTGGAGTCCGTGAGTGAAAGCCGCAAACTGATTTTTCCAACCAATCGCGAAGATCTGCGACTGGTCGTGGTGCGTGCCACCGATGTGCCGGCCTATGTCGAGAACGGCGGGGCAGACCTCGGTTTCGTGGGTCTTGATGTGCTCACCGAGCATGGCAGCCATAACCTGTACGAGCCGCTGGACCTGGAAATCGCCTGTTGCCGGCTGATGACCGCCGGGCCGGTCGACGCCGAACCCCTGCAGCGGCGACTGCGGGTTGCCACCAAGTTCGTGAATATCACCCGGCAGTTTTACGCGGGTCGGCGTCAGCAGGTGGACCTCATCAAATTGTATGGCTCCATGGAACTCGCGCCGCTGGTGGGGCTAGCCGACCGCATCGTGGACCTGGTGGACACCGGCAAGACCCTGCAGGCGAATGGCATGGCGCCGCTGGAACTGATCATGAATGTCAGTACCCGCCTGGTGGTGAACAAGGCGTCCATGAAGGCGCGGCGCAGCCAGGTGCTGGCGCTGATGGCCGATCTGGAGCGCGCGGTGGAGGAAGGACGGGAGCCGGCACATGCCTGACGCAAACCTGGTGCGCCGTCTGGATACCACGCAGGCTGATTTTGCCGCGAGGCTGGATGCCCTGCTGGCCTGGAATGACGAGCAGAATCCCGAGATCGAGGCCACTGTCGGCGCGATCCTGCGCCAGGTACGCGAGGGCGGTGACGCCGCATTGCTGTCCTGCACGGCGCAGTTCGACCGCTGGCAACCGGGCAGTCCGGCTGCGCTGGAGGTCAGCAGTGAAGAGCAACAGGCCGCGTTGCAGAGAATCGCCCCGGAGTACCGGGCCGCGCTGGAGCGTGCGGCGCAACGAATCCGCGATTATCACCAGCATCAGAAAGTGGAAAGCTGGCAGTATCGGGATGCGTCCGGCCACCTGCTGGGTCAGCAGGTCCGCCCGCTGGACCGGGTGGGTGTCTATGTGCCGGGCGGCAAGGCGGCTTATCCATCGTCGGTGCTGATGAATGTACTGCCGGCACGCGTTGCCGGTGTGCCCGAGGTGGTGCTGGTGGCGCCATCCCCGGATGGCGTCAGCAATGACCTGGTGTTGGCGGCGGCGGCCATCGCCGGCGTGGATCGCTTCCTGCAGGTGGGTGGCGCGCAGGCGGTGGCGGCGCTGGCCTACGGCACGCAAAGTATTCCTGCGGTCGACAAGATCGTGGGGCCGGGCAATATCTACGTGGCGACCGCCAAGCGCATGGTGTTCGGGCGGGTGGGCATCGACATGATCGCCGGCCCCTCTGAAATCCTGGTCGTTTGCGATGGCGGGACCGATCCGCACTGGGTGGTCATGGATCTATTTTCCCAGGCCGAACATGACGAGGACGCGCAGGCGCTGCTGATCTCGCCGGATGCCGATTACCTGGACCGGGTCGCGGCCGAGATCGACCGCTGCCTGCCGGAAATGGCCCGTGCCGATATCATCCGTACCTCGTTGCGCGAGCGCGGCGCACTGATCCAGGTCCGCGATCTGGATGAAGCGGTGCAACTGATCAACCGCATCGCACCGGAACACCTGGAACTGTCGGTAGAGGATCCGCAGTCGTTACTGCCCGCTATTCGTCACGCCGGCGCGATCTTCCTGGGCCGCGACGCATCCGAAGCCATGGGCGATTACTGTGCGGGTCCCAATCACGTGCTCCCCACCGCGGGCACGGCGCGATTCTTCTCGCCACTGGGGGTCTATGACTTTCAGAAACGCAGTTCGCTGATTGGTCCGGCGCCAGGTGCCGTGGCCGACCTGGCGCGCGACGCAGAACTGCTGGCCCGAGGCGAAGGGCTGGAAGCCCACGCCCGTTCCGCCGCCTGCCGCATCGCGTCGGAATAAGCGCTTGTCCATGGATGCACAGGAACTGGCGGCGCGCTGGGTACGCCCGGAAATCCAGTCGTTGCGTGCGTACCCGGTGCCGGATTCCACCGGCCTGATCAAGCTGGATGCCATGGAAAATCCGTGGACCTGGCCGGCGGAACTGCGCGCCGAGTGGGCGCGTTGCGTTGCAGATCTGAACGTGAACCGGTATCCCGACCCGCAGGCCGCTGCGCTCAAAGAGCAGCTGCGCATCCATGATGGCGTGGACCCTGCGCACGACCTGCTGCTGGGTAACGGATCCGATGAGATCATCCAGTTGCTGGCGCTGGCACTGGGCGGGCCGGGGCGAACCATCCTGGCGCCCGAGCCGTCTTTCGTCATGTATCGCATGATTGCCACGTTCGCCGGACTCTCCTACCGCGGGGTTCCGCTGCGGGCCGAAGATTTTGCGCTGGATCTGCCGGCCATGCTGGCAGCGATCGAGGCGGAACAGCCGGCGCTGGTGTTTCTCTCCGTGCCGAATAACCCGACCGGCAATGTGTTTTCAGAAGCGGATGTGGCGCAGATCATTGCGGCGGCGCCGGGGCTGGTGGTTATCGATGAGGCGTACACGGCTTTCACCGGGCACAACGCCCTGCGACTGCTGGATCAGTGCCCGAACGTCGTCGTCATGCGCACGCTGTCCAAGCTCGGGCTGGCCGGTCTGCGCGTGGGTTACCTGGTCGGCGCCACGGCCTGGCTGGAGCAACTGGAAAAGGTGCGCCTGCCCTACAACATCAATGTGCTGAGCCAGGCTGCGGCGGGTTTTGCGCTGGCCAATGCCGCGATGCTGGCCGGACAGACCGTGCAGATCTGTAGCGAACGTACTCGCCTGATGCATGAACTGGAGCGTTTTCCGCTGACGACCTGGCCGAGTGAGGCGAATTTCGTGCTCGTGCGGCCGCACCAGCATCCGGCCCCGGAAGTGCATGCGGCGCTGCGCGATGCCGGCATTCTCATCAAGTGCCTGCACGGTGCCCATCCGTTACTCGACAATTGCCTGCGCCTGACGGTGGGGACTCCGGCGGAAAACGACGCACTGCTGGCGGCGCTGGCCGTCGTGATGCACCCCGCCGGGTAGCGGCCGTTGCTGCCGGCCTGCGCCTGGCCGGATTTCAATCAGCGTCGCGGCTGCATGCGCTCCAGGTCGCGGGTGCCCACCTCGGCAGGCAGATCCAGCAGGCGCCCGTCCCGCAGGATTTTCAGCTGTGCAATCTGGCCCGGTTTGATCTGTGCAATCAGGTCCATGGCCTGGCGGCCGCCGGTGATGCTTTTCCCATTGATTTTCAGGATCAGGTCGCCCGGTTTGATACCCGCCCGGTGCGCCGGGCCATTGCGGAAAATACCCGCAATGACGATGCCATTGGTGTGATCCAGGCCAAAAGATTCGGCCAGTCCGCGGCTCAGTTCCTGTATCTCTATGCCCAGCCAGCCACGAATGACGCGCCCATGGAGGAGGATTTCATCCATCACTTCGCGGGCCAGGTTGGCGGGGATCGCGAACCCGATGCCCATCGAGCCGCCGGACTTGGAAAAGATTGCCGTGTTGATGCCAATCAATTGGCCGTAGGCATCCACCAGGGCGCCGCCCGAATTGCCGGGGTTGATGGCCGCGTCGGTCTGGATGAAATTCTCAAACGCGTTGATGCCCAGTCCCTTGCGACCGGTGGCGCTGACGATGCCCATGGTCACGGTCTGGCCGACGCCAAACGGATTGCCGATGGCGAGTACCACGTCGCCCACCTTGAGCAGCTCGGAATTGCGCATTCGGATCACCGGCAGATCCGGCAGGTCGATGCGCAGCACGGCCACGTCGGTTTCCGGGTCTGAGCCCACCAGTTGGGCCTGGGCCTCACGGCCGTCGCGCAGGGCCACGCGAATCTCGTCGGCGCCGGCAATGACATGATGGTTGGTGAGGATCAGTCCGTCGCTGGTGGCAATCACGCCACTGCCCAGGCTGTTGTCCATGCGCTCCTGGCCGGGCATTTCCTGGTAGCCAAAAAACTGCCGGAACATCGGGTCGCGCAGCAGGGGGTGTACCCGCTGACGCACCACCCTCGTGGTGTATATGTTGACCACGGCGGGTGCCGCTTTCTCGGTGCCGTCGGAGTAGGAAACCGGCCCACTGCCGACCGGCGAGGCCGCATTGCCCTGGCGAAACAGGGGCACCGGTTCGTCCAGTGACCCCGTGCGGGTGGCCTGCAGGTACAGTGCGGCCATCAGCAATCCGGCGATCACCGGCCAGCCGTAAGTGCGAATACGTTCAGCCATCAAGTGCTTCCTCGGTCCGGGCTG
>JBFJWR010000009.1:0-22512 GCA_041623535.1 Pseudomonadales bacterium | reverse complement strand
GATGACCACGTCAGCGGTGGGCACATCAGACATCATGCGCCGCTCGGCAATCTCGCGCTGCAACTGGCGGATCTTGCCGCGTACCTCGGGCTTGCCCTCGCTGTCCTTGTACTCGTCCTTGACCTCCTGCAGGGTCATCTTGAGTTTCTGCGAATGGGACCAGAGCTGGAACGGCACATCCACCAGCGCAATGATGATGGTCGCCGCCGCCAGCGCCAGCAGGGACCAGCTGACAATCCAGACCGCGAACGCAATCGCAGCCTCCGGAGACTGGTCACCCAGGCTCAGCAGGTCCTCGGTGCGCAGGTGAAGAATCAGTACCGCGCAGGGCGCGATCACCATGAACTTGAGAATCGCCTTGAACAGTTCGTTGAGCGCATTGGCTGAAAACATCTTTTTCAGACCCTTGATCGGGTCCATCTTGCTCAGTTTCGGCAGCAGAGCCTTGGCACTCAGGTTGAAGCCACCCAGTACCACCTCGCCAGCGACCGCCGCGACGAACATCACTGCCAGAAAGGGCAGCAACGAGGACGCCACGTGGGAGACCGAACTTCCCAGGTGATTCACCACGGACAAGTCGTCGAAAATGTGCTCACGCGGAACGATCAGGTTCCAGCGGGCGACATCAACCACCGCATCAACAACCGACCCGCCGAAGAACAGCAGGCCGACCGCTCCGCCGAGCAGGATCGCGGTGGTACTGAGTTCCTTGGATCGCGGAACCTGCCCCTCGTCACGGGATTGCTGCTGCTTTTTGGCAGTCGGGTCTTCGGTTTTCTCCTGACCACTGTCTGACTCAGCCATGCCCCGCCCCGCTCATACGCCCATCACAGTGCGCATCAGGCGCAGACCTTCCTGCATGGCGCTTTCGTAGCGCGGCAGAAAACCGGACAGCAGCACCCAGACCATGACGATCCCCATCACGATCGTGAACGGGAAGCCGATCGAAAATATGTTCAGCTGTGGCGCAGCCCGCGTCATCACGCCAAACGAAATATTGACGATGAGCAACGCGGTAATGGCGGGCAACGCGATCATCAGCGCGGCCGAGAACATCCAGCTCGCACCCAGTACCAGGCTCATGATGCCCTCCCCGGCAAGTCCGCCGGTGGAAATCGGAATCACCCGGAAACTTTCCACGAATATCTCGATCATGATCAGGTGGCCGTTGAGCGACAGGAACAGGATCGTCGTCAGCATGACCAGGAACTGGCTGAGCACCGCAACGGAAACACCGTTCGCCGGGTCCACCATGGACGCAAAACCCAGCCCCATCTGCATGGCCATGCTCTGCCCCGCGACCACAAACAACTGGAACAGCAGCTGTAGCGAGAAACCGAGCGCAATACCAATCAGCAGCTGCTGCGCTCCGATCAGAAAGGACGTACCGGAAATCAGTTCCACCTCCGGAACCGGTGGCAGTACCGGTGCGATGGCAATCGTGGTCAGCAGCGCCACCCCCAGCCGCACGCGTTGTGGAACCAGTTGGGTTCCGAAGATCGGCACGACCATGAAAAATCCGGCAACGCGAAACAGCGGCCAGAGAAACTCCGCCAGGAGGTTCATCAGTTGCTGCTCGGTTACCTCTATCATCGGGATGCAACTCGCTAGCCGATCAGGTTTGGAATATCGATCAGCAGGTTATGCGTAAACTCGAGCATCATCTTCAGCATCCACGGACCGGCCACCAGGATCGTGGTCATGGTCATCATCAGCCGCGGCAGGAAGGACATGGTCTGCTCGTTGATGGATGTCGCCGCCTGGAACACGCTGACCACCAGTCCCACCAGCAGGCTGGGAACAATAATCACCGCGACCCCCATCATGATCAGGAACAGCGCCTCGCGAAACAAATCGACTGCGTTCTCGGGACTCATGACATGTCTCCCATGGCTACTGTCCGAAACTGGCGGCAAGGGTGCCGACGATCATGGCCCAGCCGTCCACCAGCACGAACAGCATGATCTTGAAAGGCAGCGAAACAATCAGCGGCGACAGCATCATCATGCCCATGGACATCAATACACTGGCCACCACGAGGTCGATAATCAGGAACGGCAGGAACAGCAGAAAACCAATCTGAAAGGCGGTTTT
Source organism: Pseudomonadales bacterium (assembly GCA_041623535.1). GTDB lineage: Bacteria > Pseudomonadota > Gammaproteobacteria > Pseudomonadales > JBFGWM01 > JBFJWR01. The sequence goes on along the minus strand of JBFJWR010000009.1, from coordinate 20,418 downwards.
GAGTTCACTGGTCACGAATGCCGGCACCAGTATCGACAGCGGCGTGTCCTCGATGCGCTCAATCTTGTTTTCTTCGCCGGCAATGCGCACAAACAATGCCAGGTCGGTTTCCCGCGTCTGCCCGAGCATGAACTCGTGGAAGGGTCGCCGCGCCTTGTCGAGTGCCTCCATCGTGCTGATTTGCTCGTTCATGTACGGCTGCAACGCATCCTCGTTGACCTGCTGTAAAACCGGGGTCATCACGAAGAAGGTCAGGAACAGCGCCAGGCCCAGGATCACCTGGTTGGACGGTGTCTGCTGCAGGCCCATCGCCTGCCGCAGGATGGAGAAAACGATGATGATCCGCGTGAACGCAGTCATCATCATGACGATGGCCGGCAGGAAGGTAATGGCCGTCATCAGCGCCAGGATCTGGATGGTCACGGTGTAGTTCTGTGTACCATCCTCGGCAACGGTCATGGACAGTGCCGGAATACCCGGATCCTGTGCCCAGCCCAGTGCGGGAAGCAATGCCAGCAGCAGCACGCCAGCCCTGGACAGCCGACCGCTAGTCTTCATGGCTCTCGCTCCGGCTGAGTATCGCCTGCAGACGCCGCGCGAACTCGGGCTGCACCGGCTCCGGCACTTCGACCGGCTCGCTGAGTGCATGGATGCGGGTGATGCCAGCGGGCGTGATGCCGACCAGCACCTGGTCCTTGCCAGCCTGTACCAGTGCAATACGTTCGCGCGTGCCAACCGGCAGTACCGACAATATGCGCAGGTGGCCATTGCCCATCATGGTCGGCCCGGACACCCGGCGCATGAACCATGCAATGGCTCCGATCATGATCAGTACAAACGACAGGCCTGCCAGCATCTGCAGCCAGTCACCGGCAGTGACCGTGTGCCGCTGCGCCGGTTCTGCCCAGGCCGGCAGCGCGGCCAGCAGGCCGACACCGGAAAGAAGGATTCGAAGTTTCATGCGCGGCAGCTCCCTTGCCTTGCGCGGTGCCTGCTACTGCAACCGCTTGATGCGTTCCGTGGGACTGATCACGTCCGTCAGCCGGATACCAAATTTCTCGTTCACCACGACGACCTCGCCGTGCGCGATCAGCGTGCCATTGACCAGCACGTCCAGCGGCTCACCGGCCAGGCGGTCCAGTTCAATGACCGAGCCCTGGTTCAGCTGCAACAGGTTGCGGATATTGATCTCGGTATTGCCGACTTCCATGGACAAACGCACCGGGATGTCGAGGATGACATCCAGCTTGGGTCCGCCCGCGGCTATGGTTTCAGCCGTTACCGGGTCGGCATTTCCCGAGCCTTCAAAAACATCCAGCGCCATGGGACTGCCTTCCGGCTTGGCCGCTTTTCCACCCTCTGCCGGTGCATCGCCCGCTTCAGCATCGCCCTGCTCTTCCAGTGCTGCCGCCCAGTCGTCTGCCATACCTTCCTGGTCCTGGCCTTCTTCCTTGTCACTCATGTCCATGCTCTCCTGCTGCACCCGGCAGCCTGCGGTTCAGATAGTTCGTTTGATGGTGTCTACGATTTTCAGCGCCAGGTTGCCGCGGTATTCGCCCAGCTTGGCGCGAAAGGTCGGAATGCGGTTCGCGGTGACAACCATGGACTCGGGCAGTTCGATGGGAATGATGTCCCCTGCCTGCAGATCGATAATCTCCCCGAGCGGTATCTGTCGTTCCACGACGCGACAATTCATCTTCACCTTGATATCCAGTACGTCCTCGCGCATGGAACGGACCCAGCGCTCGTCGATCTCGTCGACGTCGCTTTTCAGACCGGAATCCAGCATGTCGCGGATCGGTTCGATCATGGAATACGGCAGCGCAATCTGCAGATCGCCGCCCCCGCCTTCCAGTTCGACGTGGAAGGTATTGACCACCACCACTTCGCTGGGACTGACGATATTCGCCAGTGACGGGTTCACTTCCGAACCGAGATAGTCGAAATCCACCTTGTAGATGGATTTCCAGGCTTCTTTCAGGTCAACGAAAACCTGCTCCAGCACCAGATGCACAATGCGCAACTCGGTGGCCGTGAATTCGCGTCCCTCGATCTTGGCATGGCGGCCTTCACCACCGAAATAGTTGTCCACCAGCTTGAACACCAGCTTGGCGTCCATCACGAACAGCGCCGTGCCGCGCAAGGGGCGGACCTTCACCATGTTCAGGCTGGTTGGCACGTACAGGCTGTGGACATACTCACCGAACTTGACGATCTGTATGCCGCCGATGGAAACATCGGCACTGCGACGCAGCATGTTGAACAGGCTGACCCGGGTATAACGCGAGAATCGCTCGTTGATCATTTCCAGGGTCGGCATGCGACCGCGGATAATGCGATCCTGCGAACTCAGGTCATACGTGGTGGCCTGCCCTGAATCCGCATCCTCGTCCGTGTCGATCGCGCCATCGTCCACCCCGTGCAACAGGGCATCGATTTCGTCTTGTGAGAGCAGGTCTTGCATCTTCCGATTCCTGTTACTGCATCACGAAGCGGGTGAAAAGCACATCTTCCAGGCCCGCGGTTCCGGTTTCCTGCTCGATCACGCCCTGCACGGCTTCCAGCAGGGCTGCCCGCAGGGCATCCTTGCCCTCCGTCGTGCGCAGGGACTCAAAATCACGTCCACCCAACAGGGTGATGATGGTGTGGTTGATCAGTGGGCTGTGCAGGCGCAGGGCATCGACCGCAGCAGCATTCCGGGTCGTCATGGTCAGCTGTACCTGCAGCAGGCGGGTGCGGCCACCCTGTTCGAAGTTGACGGTGAAGGGCTTGAGCTCCACGTACTCCAGCTTCACCACCTCCGGCTTGGCTGCCTCCTCAGTGCTCTCCTCGTCGGCGTCGTCATCGTCACCCAGCAAAAACAGGGTCAGCCCCACGGTCAGAACGACGAGCAACAGGGCACCCACACCCATGAGAATGAGGGTTTTCTTGCTGCCCGAATCCTTGTCGTCGAGAGCGACGTCTTCGAGTTCGAGTTCCTTTTCTTCGGCCATTCTTTTGTATCCGTCATTTTTCTGACTGGCACTGCTTGTTGAGCAATTCCTGTGCCAGCCGGAAATTGGGTTAATATTGCCATTAATAACAATGACTTAAGCAATGGAATCCGGGGCGACTGAAAGTCGCCGCCGCGTCAACCATGGTTAAATTATCCGCTGCCCGGGGGACGGGCGCAAAGGAGGCGGCTCACGGAACGCGCTACAAGGCGTTCCGTAAGCTGGTGGTGACTGTCCCCGGCCCGCTCACCGGGCGGAAAACTGCGTGGCGGCCGGTGGCTGGCAGGGCCGGCCACCGGGCACATGCTCAGTCGCGGTCAGACGTAATGATCAACCAGTGCATCGGAATCGCGCACCGTTACGGTCACCGGGGCATCCGCGTCTGCGTCAATTTCGCCACCGCGCCAGGCACGGGTGCCTGTGCCCGGCTCGCGATCCTGCGCGTCTTCGGCAGATTCGCGACGCTCGGCTGACTGATCGGACACTTCAACATCGACCAGGTCCATACCGCCTTCCGCGAGTGCGTCACGAAGCCGCTGCGCGGTCTGTTCCAGTACTTCCCGAACCCCGGCGTGCGGACTTGAAAACGAAACACTGGTCTGATTGTCGTTGTTGACCTGGATCACCACCTTGACCGGACCGAGTTCCGGCGGATCGACCTCGATCTGCGCGGATTGCACGCCACGGGCGGCGAGTTGCGCGACCCGCTGTGCCATCGCCTGGTCCCAACCGGGACGGGTAAACGACGCGCGCACCTGCTGCAGTGCGGCACGGGCGGCCTCGGTGGCCTGGGCGGGCGTTGTTGTGGCGGGCTGCGCAGCAGTGGCTGCTGCCGTCGTCGCGGTTGTATTTGCAGCTGCACTGATCTTGGCCTCAATGACTTCGCCGGCCATGGCCCTGGCCGCCAGTGCCTGCTCGGCCTGCTGGGCTGCGGCCACGGCAGGCATGCGCACCTGCGGGTTCAGTTCACCGGTAAAAGGCAGTTGCGCTGTCGGCGTGGCTGCTGGTCGTGGTGCGGCGGGTTGTGCATCCACCGTGGGCGTATCCCGCAGCGTGGGCGCGTCCGTGGCCCGTCCGGCGATTTCAATGCCGCCCGCTGTGGCACTCCGGCCAGTTGCCTCCGCGCCTGCCGGCTGGTGGGCTGGGGCAGGCTTCGCAGCCGCCTGCGCAATCGCCTCCTGGGCACGTCGTAAACCATCACCGGCCGCATCCGGATTCCGCTCCAGGTTCGCCGCAACCCGTTCTGCTGCCTGCTCACGCCCGGTGGGGCCGGTTTTCCCGGGTCCATTGCCGGTAACCGCCGGACCCGCCGCAACTGCGACGTCTTCGGCATCCGGCAGGATTTCGGGCCCTGCCGGAATTTCTGTCTCCGCCGTGGCCGGCACGCCCCCTGCTGCGTCGGACACATCCTGCACATCGCTGTGCGCAGCGACTGGCTGTTCTTCGGTTGCCGCCGCCTGGGAGTTCCCGGCTGCGCCTTCGGCGGTTGTGCCGGTCTCCAGCAGGCTCTCATCCGTAACCGCCGCAACCTCCGGTTCAACTTCGGCTGCAACCCCGGATTCTGCCGGACCGGCCACCTGGGTTTCAGGAGCTTCGGGGCTGGCAGCCTGTTCCGGCACGTCACCGTTCTCGGCAACCGGCGTGGTTTCCTCGCCGGAATCGGCATGGTGTGCCTGCTGCGCCTCGGACCCTTCAGACGCGGGCGGCAAATTGCGGTCGGCTGCCGGCGAAGATTTGCCGGTCTCGGCCGTTTCACTGCCTTCCGAAGCCTTCCGACCGCCATCCTCGGAGCGCCCGGCCTGCGGTTCCGGCCGTTCCGGGGGCCGGCTGGCAGGCTCCGGTGTACCGGGCCGGGACGCCCGCTGCACGTCGGCGCGACCGGTTTCGGCCCGCAGAAGATCCTTGAAACCGCCCTCCCGGCTCTGCAGATCTGCTTTTAAATTAATGACTTGCAGAACATCCAGCGGAGAACGGCCAACGCCTTTGGCGTTCTCTCGTACCGCGCCGGCCAGGGTCTGTAATGCTTTTGAGGTCGGTTCCATCGTTTTTTACTCCAACTTCCTTGTCGGACAGGTGATCGTTTCTGACCAGAAAGTTTGCAAGCTTCATGCCTGTTTCACGTCTGTGTCTCCAACGCCGGAATATTCAGGAGCAAAAGCCGCGCCAACGGGAAGCTGGCATGCGGGACGCAGGAACCAGCCGGGACAACAGATCACGCACCGAAAGCAGGGAATTTGCCCGGTGGGATCGTATTAATACAAATGGAAGTGAGGAAGATGTAAGGCGGGCAACTGCAGCCGCAACGGACTGTTTCGCGATCGCGTCAGAGTTCGGCTTTGAGGATTTCAGAAACTTCGGCGAACAGTGTGCGCACTTCCGGAATAAGGGCCTCGCCGCCGTCCGTAGTACCGTCGCGCCCCATGCTCTCAAGTTTGAACAGTACATCTGCCATGGAGGAAATCCCCAGGTTGCTGCTGCTGCCCTTGAAACTGTGCGCCGCACTGCGCAGACCGTCCGCGTCGCCCGCGGCGATGGCAGCTTCGATTTCGTTCATGCGGGTTGCGGAGTCCTCAAGAAAGGTTTCCACCAGCGTGACAAACTGGTCTTCCATGATTTCCTTCAACTCGCGAAGTGCTTCAATATCGACCGGGCCACCACTCATGTACGCATTTCCTGTGAATTCTGAAGTTAAAGAAACCCGAATTCCGCCCGAGTTTCGAATTAATGATAGCAGTGAAATTGTCCCTATCGCGACATGTCAGCAATCATTCTGTAACCACTACCAGCGGTACACGGCCTCAACCTCGTTGCCGCTACCACGATACTGCACCGATTCACATAATTTCTTCAGCAGCGGGATGCCGCGACCATGGTAAATGCGGGATGCATCTGCTGCTTCCGTCTGGCTCATCTTCGACTGCCAGTCAAAACCGGGACCGCTGTCTTCCACGCGGATCACCAGGCGGCTCCCTCCCGCTTCGTCTTTCATCTCGCAATTGAGGTGAAACCGGACAAAACCTTCTATGTGCTCGTTCAGCAGGCGGGCGCGCTCGGCATAATACTGGGCAAACCCATCAGGGCTTCCCTTCAGCGCGGAATCCAGCCCCATCACCCCGTGCTCGAGTGCATTGGAGAAAAACTCGGTAAAGACCGTATGCAACGATACCTGGTGGGGCCGCAGACCCGGCACTTCAGCAAGGATGCGCAGTAACAGGGCCACCGGATTAAATTCCTTGGCGGTATCTGCTTTCAGTTCGTAGGTAAACTTCCACTCGCTGGCATTCAGCAGTTTGCCGGACTGATAACTGACTTCAGTATCCGCGACCTCCTCCGGCCGTACCATGGTGACTTCCAGCATGGTGGTGTCATCGCCCCATTCGTCACCCTGGATCCACTCTTTCACGGCGCGCGGGATGTCTTCGAATATATCGTCGGGATTCTCGTTCTTCTCGAACAATTCGTACAAACGGGTATCGCCGAACATTTCACCGGACGGGTTCTCTGCCTCGACGATGCCGTCAGACCAGAGGCACAGCCGGGCCCCGAGTTCCATGTCATGGACCTCGGTATCGCACTTGAAACGCTCTGTGGAAAGCACACCCAGCGGCAGGTGGCGTGATTTGATGCGCTCGATGTTGCCGTCTTCCGGGTGCCACAGGTAGCAGTCAGGCAAGCCGCCCAGCCACAATTCAACACGCTGCGAGATAAAGCTCAGCGAAGCCATGCAGCAGCAGCAGAAGTAGCTGGGCGGCAGGATGGTTTTCAGTTTCTGGTTAATCGCCGGCAGGATGTCGGTGATGCCAAAACCCTCGGCAGTCATCTGGTAAAACAGTTCCGCCGCCGGCATGGCACCGATGGCCGCAGGCAGGCCATGCCCGGTAAAGTCACCCAGCAGCACATGCATGTCGCCGGCCGGCGTACGCGCTGCCAGGGCGATATCACCATTGAAAATCGACATCGGGGACAGCAGGTGCTTGATGTTTGCCGCCTTGAGACAACCGGTGTGGGCGACGTTATCGAAAATCACGCGGGCCGCAGTCTGCTCCTCGCGCATATGCACGTTCAGCACCGCGATCTCGTCACGCTGCCGCTGCATCAACACATGCATTCTGCGCATGCGGTCAAAAGCCCGGATCTTGGCCCGCAGCACGACCGGCTTGTAAGGCTTGGACAGGAAGTCATCCCCCCCGACGTCCAGGCCACGCGCCAACTCTTCGGGTTCCTGCAGCGAAGTCAGGAAAATAATGGGGATCAGTTGCTCGCCGGCTTTCTGCTTGATCTGTTGCGCGGCACCATAGCCGTCCAGATTGGGCATCATCACGTCAAGCAGAATGATATCGGGCGCTTCATCCACAAAAGCCTGCACGGCTTCCAGGCCATCACACGCAGTAACTACGCTGTGACCTTCCTTGCGGACAATAGTCTGCAACAACAGACGATCTGTCTTGTTGTCATCAGCAATAAGAATCTTGAGCGGAGCATCATTCAGCACGTCATCTGACACTGGCATGACGTACGCTCCCTGGGAAAGGTGATACGGGAGCCATTACGGCTTCGATAAACCGCAATGGCCCCGAATTCACTTATTGGATCGTGAACAGCTGCTCGAAATTTGAAATCGTCAAAATCTTGCGCACATCCGTGTTGCAATTGACGATCCGTATGTCGGCATTGTCACCGCCGGCATGGTCCCTCAAAAGCAACAACATACCCAGCGCAGAACTGTCCAGGTATGTGGTTTCTTTCATGTCCACTACGTAATGACCCGGGTCTTTGTCGACCTTCTCATACGCATCCCGGAACATTTGGTGTGCACTGAAATCAAAACGACCTTTAATCTTGATCGTAAGTTCCGAGCCATCGCTTGATTGCGTAGCAGTAATGGTCATGGACGCTCCTCGCCGATCACTTCCTGCAAAAAACAGATTTTATGGTTTTAGTTCATTCCCGACCGGGCCAAACCCTACGTCGAAATCCAAACGAATTGTAATGGACAATCCGAGAATAAGCCAAATATATAGACGTTTGTGGCGTAAAGGCAATTCCGGTCAAGGAATACACAACCCGATAATGGGCAGAACCGCGCCTAGAAATCCCGGCGGCGCAGGCCCTGTTCGTCCATTTCCCGCTGCTCCTGCCGTGCATCATCCAGGGCTTCAGACTGCTCGAACCGCCCGATCACCGAACTGACTGCCCGCTGCCGGGCGTGGGCACTGCGCCACTGCTCGCGTGCCCGGGCCAGCATATCCTCGGCACCCTGGCAGATTCGCAACTGCGCCTGCATCAGGCCTTCCAGGTGATCCTGGAAACGCGCCATGCCGTGGAGGCTGCGACCGGATATGGTCCCGCCCGCTCCGCCCAGCATGCGGGCGCGATACTCACTCGAGAACCCTTCCAGTTGCGCAAGGCGCTGCCGGGCCTGCTGCAACTGCTGCATGGCGTGCGCCAGTTGTTGCAGTGCCTTGTCCTCGCGCATGGCCTCCAACCGCTTTACCGGCTCCAGGCGTTTCGATCGGCGCTCAGCCAAATTTATCTCCCCGCCGGAATTCCGGCATATTCCAGTCAATGTCAGGCACTCCACACAGCAATGCAAGTACCGTTCCTGAACCACGCAGTCAGCCCGATACCCGACATTCAGGCGCCTTACTTCATCCTGGGACCCCGGCACCGCAGTTCTGGCCACCGGCCCCTACCTGGCGATCACGACCGGTGGTCAAGGGGCAGGTGTCCTGGCCGACAGACAGTGCGCGGGAGCGGCCGGCGAGCGTCCGAACAGATGCGAAAATATGAATCCAGATTCAATTCGACTGTACTAGACTGGCCTCATATTCGAAGCGCCGGTGGAACCAGTGACGATGCAAGGAAACGGCCCCAGGAACGCACTCGTACTGGTTGTGGACGATGACCCGGATGATCAGGAAATGATCATAATGGCCATGGAGGAGTGCAAGCTGCCAACCCGCGTGATTGCCCTGACTGACGGTGAGGAACTCATCGACTACCTGCAGGATGTGTCCAAAGCGATACCCGACATGATCCTGCTCGACATCAACATGCCACGCATGAATGGCCACGAAGCACTGAAGTTCATCAAGGAACACGAGCAGTACAAGACCCTGCCCGTGGTCATGCTGACAACCTCCAAGGCGCAGACCGACGTGATCAAGAGTTACCAGCTCGGTTGCAATTCATTTATTTCGAAACCTTTGCTCTATCCGACCCTGGTCGACCTGATGAACATGCTGCGTGAATACTGGGTCGAAACAGTGGAGCATGCCGAGATTCAGAGAATCATTGATCATCACCTCACAACTGGTCAGTAACGCGACACCCCACCCCTGTTCGCTTCTTGCATGCGAATCTCGTATCATTTTTCGATTGAGCTGTCGCACAGATAGCAGGGTCAGGTGAAGCAGGAATCATGAACAGCGAATTCAGAATATTCGTGGTGGATGACGACCCGGATGACCAGGAACTGGTCACGGAAGCCCTGGGAATGATCGAGATCCGGTCGGTACAGGAGTACTTCCTGGACGGCCAGGAACTGATGGACCGCCTGGTTGCAGAAAAAGCCATCCTTCCCGACTTGATCCTCCTCGATCTGAATATGCCGCGGGTGGATGGTCGCACCGCCCTGTCACGCATCAAGTCAAACGATAAACTCCGCCATCTTCCCATTGTCATCCTCACCACTTCGCGCAGTGAAGACGACGTTCGCAGTTGTTACCGGCTCGGTGCAAACTCCTTTATCACCAAACCGGCACGCTTCGAGGAACTCGTCAGCGTCATGGAGAAAGTGTGTGAGTACTGGTCCGAGGTGGTGCGCCGGCCTGGCGTCTGACAGACCCCTCGCCTATCCCCGCGCTGCGGGTAATCCGCCACCCGGTGGCGCACCGGTCACGTCCGGCTGCGGCGGCATGATCACGGCCTGCAATCGCTCCAGGCTGTCCTGAAACGAAATCTGTTCATTCATGCCCTGGCGCAGGAACTGCCGCATGTGCGGCAGGCGTTCAATGGCATGATCGGTTTCCGCATCACTGCCCGGCTGATAGGCCCCCACCTGGATCAGGTCACGGGCCTGCTCGTAGCGGGACCAGGCCTGGCGAAAACGCACTGCCCACTGCAGATGGGCATCAGACACCACGGCCGGCATGGCCCGGCTGATGGATGCCTCGATATCGATCGCCGGGTAATGGCCTTCATCCGCCAGCCGGCGCGACAGCACCAGGTGCCCGTCCAGGATGGCGCGGGCGGCATCGCCGACCGGGTCCTGAATGTCGTCACCCTCGACCAGCACGGTGTAAAACGCGGTAATCGAGCCGCCCCCTTCGCGTCCGTTCCCGGCGCGTTCCACCAGTTGCGGGATGCGCGCAAACACCGAAGGCGGGTAACCCTTGGTAGCCGGCGGCTCCCCGGCCGCAAGCGCGATCTCCCGCTGCGCCTGAGCGTAGCGGGTCAACGAATCCATCAGCAGCAGTACGTTCTTACCCTGGTCCCGAAAGTGTTCGGCAATGCGCGTGGCCGTGGCAGCGGCACGCATGCGCAACAGGGGCGATTCATCGGCGGGCGAGGCGACCACCACGGCACGCGCCAGCCCCTCCGGGCCCAGGATGTCATCGATGAACTCCTTGACCTCGCGACCCCGTTCGCCGACCAGCGCAACCACCGTGACATCCGCGGTGGTAAACCGGGCCATCATGCCGAGCAGCACGCTCTTGCCCACACCACTGCCGGCCATCAGGCCAATCCGCTGCCCACGTCCCGTGGTCAGCAATGCATTGATGGCACGTACGCCGACATCCAGCGGTTCGCGGATGGGCGCACGATGCAGTGGGTTGATCGGTTCGGCGCCGAGCTCACCACGCTCCACGTGATGCAGGGGCTCCTGGTTATCCAGTGGATTGCCCCGTGCATCAATCACCCGACCGAGCAATCCCTCGCCCAGTGGTACATCGCTGACATGTCGCAGGGGTATAACCCGCGCACCCGCGTGCATGCCCTCGACCCGGGTAATCGGCATCAACAGCAGGCGCGGGCCGGCAAAACCAATCACTTCGGCCTCGACGCTGCGACCGCTGTTGAGCTGGATGGCGCAATGCTGGCCCACGCTCAGGCGCAGGCCTTCTGCTTCCAGTGCCAGGCCGACCATGCGCACCACCTGCCCACAGACCTCCGGATCTGCGGCCGGCGGCAGGATGGCGGCACGTTTCTGCAAACGGCGAGTCAGTTCATCACTGCTCATAAACATCCACCATGAAAGTGTGCGGGGCCCGCTTGCTGCGGTTCAGGCATTGTCATCCACCGGTTTTTCGTCCACCGGTGCTGCGCCCGCCGGCAATTCATCCGTTGGCGTTGCGTCCCCTGACAACTCGTCCATCGGGGCTTCTTCCGTCGGCGCTTTTTCCGTTGCCATTTCCTTCGCCGACTCTGCGGCGACCGGGTCCATGGCCAGAGGATCAGCCGGTGCAGTACTGTCTGCGACCGCAACCGTTTCTGTAACCGGATGCAGGTAGGCATCCCGGACGAAGCCTTCGACCGCGGCGCGGAAGCGCTTGTCCAGCGTGTAGTCGATGCTGCTCAGGCCGCGCTCAAGCCGCACGCCACCACGTACCAGGCCTTCATCGGCAACCAGGCGGCACTCCGCAGTCCAGTCGCCCAGGTGCCCCTGCAGCAGCTGCAGGTCATCAGGATGCAGGCGCAGTTGCAGGTCGCCGGAGAACTCCCCCAGCGCCGCCAGCGCGTGCTCAGTAATCGTGCGAATCTGCTCCGGGCGAGCCTGCAGTTCAGCCCGCACCACATTACGCGCCACTTCCGCAACCAGGCTGGTGATCGCCTCGTCAAGTTCTTCACCCTGCTCTTCCAGTGGTCGTGCCAGCGCCCGAACTGCGGCACGCAGTGACTCGGCCTGCGCGCGAACCTCGGCGGCTCCCGCGGCCAGCCCTTCCCGGTGGCCTTCAGCGAGGCCTGCTTCACGGCCCTCGGCAAAACCTTCTTTACGGGCGGCTTCGCGAATTTCCTCGAGATCTTCCAGCGTCAGCGGTTGTACTTCCACCTCGGCTTCTTCAACAGACGGTGCACGGCCACCCCTGGAAACCACGTGTCCGGATTCCATGGCCGGGAGTTCCCAGCGTTCCCAGGCGCTCTGCTCACCGGGCCGCAGATGCGAGCCCGGGCGATGCGGTACCGCAGGGGGATCGTCCGCCTCGGGCTCCGCGGTGATTTCTTCGCTGGAATCGCTCATGACAGGCAATCTGACCCGGGCGGGGTCAGACCATTTCCTCGCCGCCCTTGCCACCCAGCATTATTTCGCCGGCGTCGGCCATGCGGCGGGCAATAGCCAGGATTTCCTTCTGCGCGCCTTCCACGTCGCTGAGCTTGACCGGGCCCTTGGCCTCGAGGTCGTCGCGCAGCAGTTCTGCGGCCCGCTTCGACATATTGCCGAATATCTTTTCGCGTATGCCCTCGTCGGCACCCTTGAGTGCCAGCACCAGGGTCTCGGAGGAGATTTCGCGCATCAGGGCCTGTATGCCACGATCGTCCACCTCGGAAAGGTTGTCGAAAACAAACATGAGGTCTTCGATCTTGACCGCCAGATCCTCGTCGACTTCCTTGATCTGCTCCATCAGCGGCCCTTCGATGGCCGTATCGAGGAAGTTCATGATGTCGGCTGCCCGCTTCACGCCACCTATGGCGGCGGACTTGGTTCCGGCCTTGCCCGAGAACTGCTTCTCGAGAATGTTGTTCAACTCGGACAATGCATCCGGCTGCACGGATTCCAGTCGCGCCACCCGCATCAGCAGGTCCATGCGCGCGTTTTCCGGCAGGTTGCCCAGGACTTCGGCGGACTGGTCGGGATCGAGATAGGAGATCACGATCGCCTGGATCTGCGGGTGTTCGTGACGCACCACTTCGGCCACCGCCTTGCCGTCCATCCACTTCAGGGTATCGAGACCCTGCGTATTTCCGCCCAGCAGAATGCGATCGATCATGCCACCGGCCTTATCTTCGCCCAGGGCCTGGTTCAGCATGCTGCGGATGTACTTGTCCGTGCCCACGCCGAGCCCGGTCAGGTCCCCGACCAGGGTGACGAAATTCTTGAATACCGTTTCGACCTGGTCGCGCGTCACGTTATTCAGCGTCGCCATGGTGGCACCAACGCGCTGCACCTCTTTGGGGCCCAGGTGCTTGAGCACCTCGGCTGCCTCTTTCTCTCCCAGCGACATCAGCAGGATGGCGGCCTGCTCAAGTTGGGTGAGTGATTCAGCCATGTTCTTATCATTCATCAGCGTTAATCATCTGTTTGACGACCTGGGCAACCCGGCCCGGGTTCTCTGCAACAAGTCCTTTCACAGCGTTGAGGTGATTCTGGTAACCGGCCTCAGCGCTGGGCAGCAATACGGATTCTCCGCCACTTAGTGTAACGCCATCGGCGCCCATCTGACCCGCCGCACCGCCGGCGCCGCCCGCTCCACCACCAGCGCCACCCGCGCCGCCAGCCTTGCCCGCACCGCCTGCGCCACCGGCACCGCCAGCAGCGCCCGCACCACCCATGCCACCTTCCATACCCATGGAACCTTCACCGCCAGCGCCTTCGGCAGCCAGCGTGCCGCTGGTCGCCAGGTTCTTCATCAGGGGCCGCAGCACCAGGAATACCAGCAGCAGGACAAACAGTGCGCCCATCAGTTGCTTGATCGCGCTCCAGAACCAGGGCTGTTCCCAGATCGGTGACTCCGGAAGTTCCAGCTCGACATCGGGCGCTGCAAACGGGGAGTTGATAACGTTGACACTGTCACCCCGCGTTGCATCAAAGCCGACCGCGTCCCGGACCAGTGCCGTCACGCGGGCTAATTCTTCCGCGGTCCAGGCACGTCGCTGCCCATCTTTGCCGGCACCGTCCACCATGTTGTCCAGCACCACCGCGACACTCAGGCGACGCAGACGGCCACTGTCATGCCGGGTATGGCTGATGGTGCGATCCAGTTCGTAGTTCCGGGTCACCTGGTTGCGTGCACTGCCCGGCTGACCGGCCGCCGGCCCACCGGCTGCACCCGCGCCCGCCACTTCCGGTGCGGTGACCGCACCCGGCGGCTGGTTGGAAAGCGCACCCGGAATGCCACCGGTCGCCACGTCACCGACCCGCTGTTCACCAATACTCTGTTCGCTGCGCAGGGCCGGCAGATCCGGATTGAACTGCTCGGCGGTCTGCTCCACCACGGTGAAGTCGATGTCGGCGGTGACCTCGGCCTTGAAGTGACCGACCCCGATGATCGGCTCCAGCACGTTGCTGACGCGACTGGTCAGCACGTCTTCGTACTGCCGTGAGAATTCGAACTGGCGGGCCGCCAGCACGATGTCCTTGTTCTTTTCGTGGTCGGAAAGCAGGCGGCCTTCCTGGTCCACCACGGAAACATTCTGATGCTCAAGCTCGGGAATGCTGTTGGCCACCAGGTTGACCACTCCGGCAACCTGGCGCGGATCCATCATGCCGCCGCTGTACATCTCCAGCACCACCGAAGCGGTGGGCTTGCGCGCGTCACGAACGAAGACCGAGCGCCGCGGGATCGCAATATGCACACGGGCGTTACGCACTGCTTTCAGGCTGGATATCGTGCGGGCCAGTTCACCCTCGAGCCCGCGCCGATAACGGGCGGCTTCCATGAACTGGCTGGTGCCCAGTCCCTGGTCCTTGTCCAGCACTTCCATGCCGACCACGCGGTTCAGGCTGATGTCAGCAGCTGCCAGTTGCATGCGAATCTGGTGAATCTTTTCGGCGGGCACCAGCAGGTCGCCCGAGGACGGGTCGATGCGGAACTGCACCTCGTGCTGGCGCAGGACTTCGACCACCTGCGCGGCGTCATAGGAACTCATACCGCGCGCAAGTGGCTGGTAATTGGGTTCCTGGGACCACAACACGACGGCCAGCCCGATGGCGACACTCGCTGCCAGGCCGATCATCAGCCCGATCTGGCGCACGATACTCAGACTGCTGAATCCATCCACCACCGGTGAACCCGGAAGAGTGGGGAGATTTCCCATGTCAGCTTCGGCCATTATCTTTGCTCCTGGCTAGTTCGCGCGGGTCGTCAGACCGGCATGTTCATGATGTCCTGGTAGGCACTGACCAGCTTGTTTCGCACTTCGGTCATCGCCTGAAAGGCCACACTGGATTTCTGTAACTGGATCATGACCTCGGGCAGGCTGGTGCCGGGATCGCCCATTTCGAAACTGCGCGCCATGTCGGCTGCTTTCATCTGGGTTTCGTTCACCGAGTTCACCGCGCCCTGCAGCATGGTGCTGAAACTGGGCGCATCCGCCTGCTGCACCTGCTGGCCCGGTTGCAGGCCCGGCAGTGGCGTGGCCTGTTGCAGGCCCTGTGCGTCGGCCTTCATGCTGCGCATCTGCATCAGCAGGTTATTGACGTCCACTCTTCCGGTTTCCATGTGGTGTGCCTCCCTAAAAATTCTTCAGCGCCTGGCTCAGGCGGTCTGTAAAGCTGAATCGATATCCAGTCCTTCCTCGCGGAAGCGCTGGATCTTGTAACGTAAAGTGCGCGGGCTCAGGCCCAGGCGCTCGGCGGCCTGCTTGCGGCTGCCACGTTCGTCGCGGATCGCATCCACGATCAGCGTGAATTCACGGTCGCGCAGTTTGTGTTCCAGTTCGCCGCTGACCAGTTCGTTCATGGCTGGCGCCGGCTCTGCAGTGCTGCCTTCAATGCGCAGATGCTCCGGTTCGATGGTGGCGGAGCCGGCCAGGATCAGTGCCCGTTGCACGGCGTTGTCCAGCTCCCGCACGTTGCCCGGCCAGTGGTGTGCCAGCAGCAGGTCTTCCGAGACTGGCGAGATATCCGGCACCGGCAGCCCCATTTTCTCGGCATGCATGCGCACCAGGCGCCGTGCCAGTGGCAGGATGTCGGCGGTGCGGTCGCGCAGCGAACGCCAGGCCAGCGGAAAAACGCTCAGGCGATAGAACAGGTCTTCACGGAACCGGCCGGCTTCGACTTCACCGCGCAATTCACGGTTGGTGGTGGCGATAACCCGTACATCCACCGCGACCGGCTTACGCGCACCCACCCGTTCCACTTCGCGTTCCTGCAGCACACGCAGCAACTTGGCCTGCAGCGAGATATCCATTTCGGAAACCTCGTCCAGCAGCAGTGTGCCGCCATCGGCCAGCTCAAATTTACCCGGGGCGCTGTTGTAGGCACCGGTGAAAGCGCCCTTCTCGTGTCCGAACAGGGTGGCCTCCAGCATGTTTTCCGGAATGGCCGCGCAGTTGATGGCAACAAACGGGCCACCGGCACGCGGGGACACATCATGTATGTACCTGGCCAGCACTTCCTTGCCGGTCCCGGACTCGCCGGAGATCAGCACCGTGGATGGGGTTGCTGCAACCCGCGCCGCCAGCGCGAGCAACTCGCGGCTGCTGACATCTTCAGCGATCGGCTGGGCGGTGGCTTTACCCGCCGGTCGTCCGCCCGCATAACGCTGCACCAGGGTCACCAGCGCCTCGGAGGCAAACGGCTTCACCAGGTAATCCACCGCGCCGGCGTGCATGGCCTCCACCGCGCGTTCTATCGTTCCGTAGGCGGTCATCAGGGCAACCGGCGTACCGGGAAACTGCTGGTGCACTTCCTGCATCAGCGCGTATCCGTCCATACCCGGCATGTTGACATCAGTGACCACCAACGCGGCGGGCGCCTGGTGTAAAGAGCGCAGTGCTGATTCACCATCTTCGGCAACCCGGAAGCTGATCCCTTTCACTTCCAGCGTGTCAGAAACCGCTTCGCGCAGGTCAGCGTCGTCTTCGACGATCAGTATCCTTGCCTTGTCATTCATGCCACGTCCTCCGTTGTACTGCTGTTCTCAGCCAGTGGCAGAACCAGGCTGGCCCGCAAGCCCTGACCCGGTTCCGATTGCAGATCCAGGCGACCGCCATGACTGCGTGCCACCGCCTGTACCACGGCCAGCCCGAGACCGGTCCCGTGTTCCTTGGTGGTGAAAAAGGGCTCGCGGATGCGCGCCAGCTGGTCAGCATCAATGCCGGGGCCGAAATCGCGCACGCACAGTTCAAGATCGTTGCCACGTTGCCGGGCAGACAGTTCGATCGGCATACCCGGTTCACAGGCGTGCATGGAATTCTCGACCAGGTTGACCAGTGCACCGATGAGGGTTTCGCAGTTGCAGCGCACCAGGGCGCCGGGATGTTCGATCAGCAGCTGCAGTTCCATGTTCTTGCGGGCCAGCAGCGGGCCGGCGACAGCCTGTACGCCGGTCACCAGTGTTGCGGCATTCTCCTGGCCGTTGAGACCGGTTTCACCGCGGGCGAACAACAACATGTCGCGCACCTGGCGTTCCAGGCGCTCGAGCCGGTCGCGAATTTTCAGGGCAAAGCGACGCTGCTGCTCCTGGTCGAGGTCACTGTCACAAAGATTGCCGCAATACAGCAGCGCGGCCGAGAGCGGCGTACGTACCTGGTGCGCAAGCGAGGCAACCATGCGCCCCATGGCGGAGAGGCGTTCATGCCGCGACAGCGCTTCCTGCAGATGACGTGTTTCGGTGAGGTCGGTGAGCAGGATGATCTGCCCGGGTTCCTGTCCCAGCGATGCCGTTGCAATACCGACGCGCTTGCCGTTACGCAATGAAACTTCGTGACCGTCATCATTACGGGGCGCGAAGACTTCGCGGATGATGTCGCGCCACGGTTGCTGGTCCAGCGTGCGGCCCAGGATCTGCTGTGCCGCAGGATTGCTCTGTTGCACGAGTCCCGCGCCATCCAGCACCACGACGCCACCGGGCAACATGTCCAGCAGGTTGCGCAGGCGACTGGCCAGGCGTTCCTTCTCGCCCAGTTCGTGCATGCGCTCGGCGCTGACGTGCGCCAGTTCACCGCTCAGCGAGGCGACCTGCTGCTCGAGCTCGCGATACGAAACCGATAGCTTCTCTGACATCTGGCTGAACGCGCGTACTGCGCTTTCCAGTTCCAGGGAGCTGCGGAATGAAGAGGCGGAAACTGCCGCCTCTTCACGTTTGTCTAAAATTGCATCCTGCATGGCACTTCCGTGTAACCGTTTGTCCATTGTGCGATCCGGTGGGTGTCACCCTCCGCAAAACCACGGCGCTTCCCTGCGCCCTTTGCGGCGGATGACCACGAACCCGCTCCTTCCCGGAACGCCGGCTTTCCGCCGGTTGAATCGCGCTCACAGTGGATACAGCAAACACCATGCCAGCTTTTATTTTACTTTTAATTCAATGACCTATGAGTCTGCGGCAATTTGTTGCCGGTTTTCTGACGCCAAAGCGGGTGAATCTGTCGCCATTCCTGCCGCTCCTGTGCAACGTATATGGCGCACGAGGCGGGGCAAGCTGCCGAGCGGCAGGACGGCACCCCTGCCCACAATCCGACGCAAGCTTTCCGACCGTCAACCGATTCGATGATTTGCCGTTCCAATTCAATGACCTGTGGTATTGTCCAAACCGTTATGCAGAACCCGTACGTGAACCTCAGAACTGCGCTTGCCGTCGGCAGCTGCGCCACAATCCTGCTGTTGTCCGGCGGTTGTGCACTCTACGACCACCCCGCTGCAAATCCCGCGCCCGCCGTGGATCTCCCCGATCGCTGGCAAAGCACCTCCGTGGCCGGATCGACAGCCACCGGCTGGCTGAATGATTTTGCCGACGCGCAACTCAGCCGGCTGGTGCAGCAGGCGCAGACGGCCAACTTTGACCTCGCCGCCGTGGCTGCCCGGGTACGCACGGCGCATGCGCAGGCCGTAATCGCCGGCGCACCACGCTGGCCGCAGGTTGCCGCCGGACTGGACGCGACCCGTAACGGCCGCGCGGATGGTGGCGGGCTCCCCGGCAGCAGCCAGGTGACCGAACAGTTCAGCGCCGGTGTGGACATTTCCTGGGAGGTCGACCTGTGGGCGCGCCTGGCCAACCAGGACCGTGCAGCCGGGCAGGATGCACGCGCCGCAGAGGCTGAATATGCGGCCGCCCGCCTGGCGCTGGCCGGCAATGTCGCGCGTAACTGGTTTCGCGCGCTGGAAGCGCAGCTGCAATTGCAGTTGGCCCGGCAAACGGTCGCGAACTACGAGTCCAACCTGGCGGTCGTTGAAGACGGTGTACTGGCCGGGCTGAACCCGGTGCTCGACCTGCGTCTCCTGCGCGCCCAGGCGGCCAGCGCTCGCAGTCAGCTGGCGGCTGCAGAAAACACGCATGCCAGCGCAGTACGCAGCCTGGAAACCCTGCTGGGACAATATCCGGCGGGCGCGCTCGCGCATGCATCCGACCTGCCGCTGTTACCGCCGGCTCCGCCGGCTGGCCTGCCCATCACCCTGCTGGAACGGCGGCCCGATCTGCGCGCGGTGCGGGCCCGCCTGCTGGCGCAGGAAGAACGCACCCTTGCCACAGATAAAAACCTGCTGCCGACCCTCAGCCTGACCGGCTCGGGCGGGCGCAGTGCCACCCGTTTTTCCGACCTGACCCACCCCGACTTCCTGGTCTGGAGCATCGCCGCCAACCTGCTGGAACCCATCTTTACCGGCGGCCGTTTGCAGGCGGAGCGCGACAGCGCGCGGGCCGAGCGCGATGCCCGGGTAGCCGAATACGCCGCAGCCACGCTGCAGGCGGCCCTGGAAGTGGAAACCGCATTGCAGGGTGAGGCGTGGCTGGGCGTGCAACTGGCGGCGCAGAAAGTCGCCGCCCTGGAATCCGTGGAAGCCGAACAACTGGCCGAACAGCGTTATGCTTCCGGACTCGTCGATATCAGTACGCTGCTGGAGGCACAACGGCGGTCGCTGGAGGCACAGCGGTCACTGATCCAGCTACGCAGCCAGCAACTGCAGAACCGAATTGACCTGCACCTCGCGCTGGGCGGCCCGTTTGCCGACCCGAACGCCCTGACCCCGGAACTCACGCGTCGATGAACAAACTACTGCGCTTCCTGCTGCCGCTACTGATCATCTTTGTAGCGATGGGAGCCGCACGCGCGCTCATCGCCAGCCGCGACGCGCCGGAACGCAGCGACGCCCGCCCGCCGGTACCGGTGGTGGATGCCGTCACCCTGCAACCGGTGGAATACCGCGTCACCGTGCGCAGCCGGGGCGTTGTACAGCCCCGCACACAGGGCGATTTACTGCCCCAGGTGGCCGGAACCATCGTCGCCATGGGCCCCGGATTCCGCGATGGCGGCTTCTTCGAGCCCGGCGAACTGCTGCTGCGTATCGATCCGCGCGACTACCAGACCGCGCAGCGCATCGCCGCCGCCGAACTGACCCAGGCGCGCCTGCAACTCGCCGAGGAAGAAGCCCGCTCCCAGCAGGCCTCACGCGACCTTGCGCGCCTGCAACTGGATCGTGAAGCCAGCGACCTCGCGTTACGAAAACCCCAGCTGGCCGGCGCCCGCGCGGCAGTGGCTGCTGCCGAAG
>JBFJWR010000008.1:0-22668 GCA_041623535.1 Pseudomonadales bacterium | reverse complement strand
TCTGGTACCTGACCCAGATGCGTCGTTGGGGCCAGATCGCCGAGCACAAGCCGGACGACTGGTACATGGAAACCGCGAAACGCGTGTACCGGCCGGACATCTATGCGACCGCAGCGCGGGAGCTGATTGCCGAGGGCAAACTGAGCGCAACTGATTTTCCGGTGTTCGACAAGGAGTCCGGATTTCGCGCGCCGCAGAGCGAGTTCATTGACGAGGTGGTGTACGACGGCCGCAAGCCCAATGCCTATCTCGAAAAACTTGGTATCGGCCTGAAAGCTGGTGATCAGCTCTGAGGGGCCCGGCATGCAAACTGAAACATCGCCTGGCGAAAGAACGGCTGCCGGATCATACAGATCTGTTGGCAAAGGTGAGCCCGATCATGAGGAGGCTGTAAAGATGTCAGCAACCATGGAGAACAGTGCGGTACTGATCCCGGCAAGCCTGCGCGTGTTGCCGACTCGACTGCTGCGCTTGCTCGCGCCGCGCAATCTGGCCATGCCGATACTCGGACTGTGTGCATTCCTTCTTTTCTGGGCTGTCACTGCATCGCAGATCGAAACGTCGCTCGGCGAATTCCCCGGGCCAGGCCAGGTCTTGGAGCAGGCGGGCAACCTGTATGAAGAGCATGTGCGCGAGCGAGAGCGCGAATCCGCATTCTATCAACGGCAGGAGCTCCGGAATGCCGACCGCCTGGCCGCCGACGCCAGCTACGAGCCGCGCATTCGACCTTACACCGGCAAGGCGACATTCCTGGACCAGATCGGCACCAGCCTGGTGACCGTCATGTCCGGCTTCCTGCTGGCCACGCTGCTGGCCGTGCCACTGGGTATCGCCATTGGCCTGAGTCCCGGTCTGCGCGCTGCCACGAACCCGTTGATCCAGTTGCTCAAACCCGTGTCGCCGCTCGCCTGGCTGCCACTGGTCACCATGGTGGTCAGTGCCGTGTACAACTCGCCCGAGCCACTCATGCCGAAGTCGTTCCTGACTTCGATGATCACGGTAACGCTTTGTTGCTTATGGCCGACCATTATCAATACGGCCCTGGGCGTCTCGTCGGTGAATCCCGATCTGGTCAGCGTCAGTCGCGTGCTGCAACTGAACTGGCAGACGCACGTGCGCAAGATTGTGGTGCCGGCTTCCGTGCCCATGATTTTTACCGGATTGCGGATTTCGCTGGGCATTGCCTGGATGGTTCTGATCGCAGCGGAGATGCTGGCGCAGAACCCGGGTCTCGGAAAATTCGTATGGGATGAATTCCAGAACGGCAGCTCGCAATCGCTGGCGCGAATCATGGTGGCCGTGTTCACCATAGGGTTTATCGGCTTTCTGCTGGATCGCACCATGTTGCTGATCCAGCGCCGCGTGTCCTGGGATCAACAAACCACTATTCATTAAGATAAGGGAGTAATCCGCATGAATCCGTTACTCGAGATCAGCCATGTATCCATGGAGTTCCCGACGCCCGATGGCGCTTTCGTGGCATTGGACGGGGTGGACCTGCAGATCAGTGAAGGTGATGTCGTATCGCTGATCGGCCACTCCGGTTGCGGCAAGTCCACGGTGCTCGGCATTGTTGCCGGCCTGCTGCAAGCCACGCGCGGAGGCGTGATCCTGGAGGGTCGTGAAGTCAATTCTCCCGGCCCGGAACGTGCGGTGGTCTTTCAGAACCATGCCTTGTTGCCATGGCTCACCGCATACCAGAACGTCGAACTGGCCGTGCGACAGGTTTTCCGCGGCAGCAAGACAAAGTCGGAGATCCACGACTGGGTGACGCACAATCTTTCCCTGGTGCACATGGAGCATGCATTGCACAAACTGCCGGGTGAGCTATCCGGCGGCATGAAGCAGCGGGTGGGGATCGCGCGGGCCCTGGCAATGGAGCCGAAAGTGCTGCTGATGGATGAGCCATTCGGTGCGCTGGACGCGCTAACCCGCGCCCATCTGCAGGACTCCCTGATGGAGATTCAGCGGGACCTGAATAACACGGTGATCCTGATCACGCATGACGTCGACGAAGCAGTACTGCTCTCGGACCGCATCGTGATGATGACCAATGGCCCGGCGGCTACGATAGGCGAGGTGCTGGATGTTCGCCTGGAACGACCGCGTGACCGGATCGAGTTGGCGGACCATGCCGAGTACAACCATTACCGGCACGAAGTGCTGCAGTTTCTGTATGAGAAGCAACGGAAACAGGAGCGACCCGCCGTCGTGTCGCGTCGTGAGCATACCGAGATCAGCGGGCAGGCCGCCTGAAAGGATCAGCCAGGTTACCGATGCAATGCCGGGGATTTCCCGGCAGAAGGTTCCTGCGGTCTGAAAGAATTAATCACCAACTCAAGGAGTTAACCATGAAAACAGAAATGAAAGCTTTTTGCGCGGTTCCACTGGCCACGTTGCTGCTGCAGTCATTGCCCGCATTGGCAGAGGATTCACTCGCAGATGCCGTGAAGAACGGCAAGTCGCATGCCCAGTTCCGCCTGCGTTACGAGGAGTCCGACGACTCGGTGAACCGGGATGCCGAGGCGGTTACCCTGCGCTCGCGCATCGGCTACGAGACGGCGGACTACAAGGGCTTCAGGGTGCTCGTGGAAGTCGAGGATGTCGCCATCGTCGGTGCGGATGACTATGCACCGGAGACCGGTGGTTATGCAGCGATTGCCGACCCGGATGAAACAGAACTCAATCGCGCGCAGATCACTTACACCGGCATCGAGAATCTGACGCTTACGGCCGGTCGTCAGCGCATGAATTTTGATAATCAACGCTTCATTGGCGCGGTCGGCTGGCGACAGGATGAACAGACCTTCACGGCCCTGCGCGCCGATTATAGTTTCGGCGACGAGGTGACGGTCTCGTATGCGTTCCAGGATCGCGTGTTCGGCATCATGCGCCGGCTGGATCACGATGTGCGCAACCATTTGCTGAACATCTCCTGGAGTGGTGCGCCGCTGGGTAAACTGGTGGGGTATGGCTACTTCCTGGAAGACGAAGACGCCGCCTTTGCCAGCAATGACAAGGATAACGACACGGTCGGATTGCGTTACGAGGGCGGCAGTCAGGGCGAAGCACTGGGTCTGAACTGGAAGCTCGAGTACGCGGATCAGAAAGCCGGCAGTTTTGATGCCCGGTACTCGCTGATCGAGGGTGGCGTCGACTTTAAAGGCGTCGGCGTGAAGGCCGGGCAGGAGACACTGGGCTCGGATGGCGGTGCCTACGGATTTCGCACTCCCTACGCAACCATGCATGCCTTCAACGG
Organism: Pseudomonadales bacterium; assembly: GCA_041623535.1. Classification (GTDB taxonomy): domain Bacteria; phylum Pseudomonadota; class Gammaproteobacteria; order Pseudomonadales; family JBFGWM01; genus JBFJWR01. The sequence continues at coordinate 19,409 of JBFJWR010000008.1, read as the reverse complement.
CTGGGCGGACAAGTTCCTGGCCACGCCCGGCACCGGGCTCAAGGATCGCTATATGTCAGTGGGCGGCAAGGTGAAGGGCACCAAATTGCTGGCGGTGTATCACGATTTCGATGCGGACAGTGGTTCTGCCAATTACGGCCATGAGTGGAACCTGCTGGCCGTGCGCAAGTTTGGCGAGCATTACGCGGCTGGCCTCAAGTACGCCAATTATGACGCCGGCGATTTCAGTGCCGACACTGACAAGCTGTGGTTCTGGGTCGAGGCGAACTTCTAGCCGTTCCTGTGACATGCACGGGGTTGCCGCAGGACGAGTGGCCCCGTGCATGCACCGGCAGTGCTGCCTATCCTGTCTGCAGGAAAGCAGGGCCCGCATCGGCCCGCTGATGAACAGGGATAGACGCGAGGCATGAGCGACAGTCTGCACGCACTGGTGAAACTTCTGGATCTGGAAAACCTCGAGGTCAACCTGTTCCGGGGGCAAAGCCGCAATCTTGGTGGCCGCAGCGTCTTCGGTGGCCAGGTGGTTTCCCAGGCGCTGGTTGCAGCCTATCGAACGCTCGACAGTGAACCGGCCCGTATTGCCCATTCACTGCATGCTTACTTCCTGCGTCCCGGGGACATGGCCACGCCCATCGTGTATGACGTCGACCGTATTCGGGATGGCCGCAGTTTCACCACCCGCCGCATCAACGCGATTCAGCACGGCCGGCCGATTTTCACCATGATTGCGTCTTTCCAGGTGCCGGAGGCGGGAGTCGAGCACCAGGCGCAGATGCCCGAAGTGCCGGCACCGGAGTCTTTGCAGTCCCAGGCGGAGCTGCGCAGGGCCTGGTCGGTCAACCTGCCGGAAAAATTACGCAAAGCCTATTTGCGACCACTGCCGATCGAGTTCCGGCCGGTCGATCCGCGTAATCCCTTTGAGCCGCAAAGCAGCACACCGTTGCAGCAGGTCTGGTTTCGCGCGTCCGAGCCCGTGCCTGATGATCCGGTGATCCAGCAGTGCGTGCTCGCATACGCATCCGATTTTCACCTGCTGGGGACGGCCCTGCAGCCGCACGGATTTTCCTACTTCAAGCCGAAGCTGGCGGTTGCCAGCCTCGACCATGCACTGTGGTTGCACCGTCCGGCGCGTGCGGATGACTGGCTGCTGTATGCCATGGATTCCCCGGATTCGCAGAACGCCCGCGGCTTCAGCCGTGGGCTCATCTTCAGTCGCGACGGGACGTTGATCGCGTCGGTTGCGCAGGAAAGCCTGATGCGGGTACTCGGGGAATAACGCCGGGGAGGTAGCTTCTTGTTCAGTCGTTCAACTGGCCACCAGCATGCCGGACAGCATGGTGGCGATGCCGAGGAACGACAGGAACCCGGCAATATCCGTGACCGTGGTCAGGATGATGGATGACGAGGCAGCGGGGTCCTGTCCCAGTTTCTTCAGCACGATGGGTACCAGCGCACCGGCCACTGCGGCAATGACCATGGAGCAGACCATGGCGAGTGCAATCACCAGTGCCAGTCCGGTGCTTTTGCTCCAGAGATAAACACCGATGCTGCAGGTGATCGCGATTGCAATGCCGTTGATCAGTCCGGCTCCCGCTTCCTTGGTCATCACGCGCAACCAGTGGCGGGTGGTGATCTCGCGCAGCGTCAGTCCGCGCATGGTGACCGCCAGTGCCTGGGCGCCGGTGTTCCCGGACTGCCCCGCCGCGATCGGCAGCAGGATGGCCAGTGCGGTGAACTGCGCAATGGTGTCTTCAAAGGCGGCAACCACCGCCGAAGCCAGGAATGCGGTCAACAGGTTGATCTGCAGCCAGGGCAGTCTTTTCCTGACCGCGAACCAGCTGCTGGACAAAGCGCGTTCGTCCTTGCTGACACCCACCATGGTTTGCAGGTCGGTGGCGAGATCCTGTTTGACGGCGTCCATGACTTCGTTCTGATAGATGATGCCAAGCAGGTGCATGTCCAGATCGACGACCGGCAGCACATGGGCACGGGTTCGCTCAAACGCCGAGATCACCTCTTCTTCCGGGTCCATGTGGGACAGGTAACCACGTAGCGGCACCGAGAGCGACGCCAGGGTCTGATCGTCATCGGCCAGGGCCAGTCGCTGGGTGTCGAGTTGTCCGCACAGTTGCATGTCGCCATCGAGCAGGAACAGGTGCTGCAGCGCCGCCACTTTCTGGTTGCGCAGCTGGGTGATCACCTCGCTGACTTTCATGTCGCGATCGAAAGCAATGATGCGCGTGCTCATCATGCGCCCGGCGGTTTTCTCCGGGTATTGCATGAGTTCCTGCAGGTCGGCGGCAGCCTCCCTGCCCAGGTGCGAGAGATATAGTTCGCGGTGCTGGTTGTCCAGCCGGCTCAGCAGCACCGCCGCGGTTCCGGACTCCATGCCATTCAGAATTGCGACCGCAATATCAGTCGGCATCAGGGGCAGTAGTTTGTCGGTGACGCCGGGCGCCAGCTTCTTCCAGGTCATGCCTACTGCCTGCAGGGGGTAACTGCACAGCAGATTTGCCGCGTCACGCGCCGGCATGGTTTCAATTTTCCGTGCAGCGGTCAGGGGGAACTGGCGCAGGAATGCCGTGTTCAGCGCATCCAGCGGATGCGGAGCAGCGAGCGATTCTTCCACCATTACCTGGAACTCCGGTCAGTGTCTTTCAGCAGACCGCTGGCCTGTCCGACCGATTCGAGCAGGGCGAACAGGGTGCCACCGTATATCTCGGCAATCCCGGAAGCGGCGTCGCCGGCGACCGGTTCGGGCAGACTGTCGGTAATCTCCGCCAGTCCCTGGCGCAGGCGGGCATGCGTCAGGGCGCCAACAAACTGCTGGTGCCGGTTCAGAACCGGAACGATGTCAAAGCTGTCCCACGCGGGATGCTTGCGCACCGAGAGCAGCGTGGCGCGTCCCGGCAGTGCTGGCGGCGCGGCTTCGGACAGCGAAAGGATGGGGCTTTCGGGCGCTGCCCGTAACAGGTTGGGCAACTGGGTCATGCCGCGCACTTTCAGCTGCCGGGTCACGATGAAGAGAAATCCGTTGCTGCGTATGCCGGGCTCTGCGGCCAAGCGACCCAGTGCCTCTTCCACCGTGCAGTCATCCGGTAGCGTGAATTCCTTGGGGTTCATCCACGCGCCGACCGTGTCGACGTTGTAGTTCAGCAACAAGGCACTGGCGGCCTGCGCCTTGGTGGGCAGGCCGTCGAGCAGGCCTTTGCGCCTGCCGCGTGGCATATGCCGGAGTATGACCACGGTCAGTGCCGGTTCGACCTGGGAAAGCAATTCGATGGCCAGTTTCTGGTCGAGCTTCATGGCAATCCGTGCCGCGTACTGGGGCAGTAGCGCCTGCAGCAGTCGTGCGCTGGTATCGATGGGCAGGTGCTGCAGGATCTGCAGCAGGTCATCACTGGACAATTGCTCCACCACGCGTGCGGCATCTTCCGGGTGCGCCTGGATGAATGCCTCCGCGAGTTCGATCTTGCGCTCAGCCATGCCGTGCTGCCAACGTGCTCATCCTCAGTTGCTGCTCAGCGTCGTGGAGTGTTCCAGGAACAGCTTGGCCGGAATCATGATCCGGCCATGATCGGTATCAAGAACAATTACGGTCTGGGTCACCTCGCTGATGGTGCCCTCCAGTTCACCGATTCTCATCAACTCACCGACCCGGCAATGTTTGCGCGTGTGTTGTGCGCCGATGATGTTGGCAACCAGGGTCTGGGAGCCGAGCCCGAAGGCCAGTACGCCGCCACCCAGTCCGATGCCGACGATGACGATCATCATGGTGGTGAGGAAGCTGACATCGATGCCGATGTGCTGCACACCGATCACCAGTGCGGTGAACAGGATGACGATCTGGGCGACGGTGCCGAGCAGCGCACCCTGGGTCAGGCCCGCTGCCTCGATGGTGCTGCGTATGGCGGCCTTGCCGCCGTTACTGAGCACAAAGCCGATGAGGATGATGAACAGTCCCGTCAGCAGCTTGGGCAGGTATTCGACCAGGCTGCTGATCCAGTCCGAGAACATCTTCCAGCCCAGCAGGTTGGCGCTGGCGGCAATGAAAAACAGCATGACCACCCAGAACACGGTCTTGCTGATGATGGTCGCGTAGGAGCGGCGGATCTGCTCGCGCTTGGAACCTTCCACCTTGCTGGTGCGCTGCAGGAGTGAGTCCAGGCTGGTTACCAGCTTGTTGCTGCCCATGCGCAGAAAGTGCGCCACGGTGTAGCCGGCCACCAGCAGTAATCCGGCCCCGATCATCTCGGGGAAATAATCAATGACACGTTGCGAGAACGCGGTATAGGTTTCGCTTAACGAGGCCTGCCAGTTGAATGCATCCACGGGTATGTCGGTATCCTCAAAGTGATGTTCGGCAATGTATGTAATATGCGCCAAATGAACAGGAAGGCAAACCGCGTCCGGCGCTGATCAGTTGCCAATCCTGCTCAGCAGGCGGTCCAGCCAGCCGAAAAAACGTTCCAGTATACGACTCAGCCGGGACCTGGATTCCCAGTCTTCGATGTGGATCTGATGCGCGGATTGCAGATCCTGGGAAAGCATGGCCGCCACCTGGGCAGCCACGCTGGCATCGCGAATCTCCAGGTTGGCCTCGAGGTTCCAGCGGAGCGTCCAGTGGTCCAGGTTGCAGGAGCCGGTGGAGAGCCAGTTATCGACCAGGGTGAGTTTCATGTGCAGGAACCTGGGCTGGTATTCGAAGATGCGGACTCCGGCGCGCAGCAGCCTTGTGTAGTGACGGCGTCCGGCCAGTGTCACCGAAGGATGGTCGCTGATCTCTCCGGGCAACAGCAGTCGCACATCGCAACCATGCAGTGCCGCCCGGCGCAGCGCGCGCCGTATCGTCCAGGACGGCGCGAAATAGGCGGTGGTCAGCCAGATCCGATTGCGGGCGCGCCTGATTTCGCGCAGAACAGAATTGCGAATTTCCTGTCGGTGCATGCGCCGGGTGATGGTGACGCGGGCCGGGCTGGCCGAGAGATCGGGTGTCATTGCCGGGGCCTGGACGGGCAGGGCTGTGCCGGCGCACTGCAGCCAGACCTCGCTGAACAGGCTGATCCAGTCCTGCACAACGGGCCCGCGTACCTGCAGTACCAGTTCGCGCCAGCTGCGCTCAGGGTGATCCGGTTCCAGAAAGGCGTCGCTGACACCGGCGCCACCGACAAAAACTGTTTCGCCGTCGATCACCAGCATCTTCCGATGGTCGCGTGCCAGGTTGCGCAGTGGATCACGAAGTCGCAACGGATTGTAGAAATGGAGCTCGACACCGGACTCGCGCAGACGGCGCCGATCGGCACGGGACAGACCCTGCGAGCCGAATCCATCCAGCAGCACGTAGACTGCAATCTGCCGGCGGGCCGCCCTGCAGAGCAGGTCTACCACGGTTTTCGCGAGCCTGCCCGATTCGAAGAGGTACAGCTCGAGCAGCACATACTGACGGGCATTCTCCACCGCCTGCTCCATGCGCGGGAAGAATGCGGTGCCGTCCTGCAGCAGCTCCACGTGGTTACCGTCCCGCCAGGGAAAACGGTGGGGAGCGGGAAAGAAAGTCTCTCCGGGCAGCGGCATGATCAGCAGGTCTCGCCGGGCAATTGCAGGTCGCAGATCAGGGGCAGATGGTCCGAAAGGCTGCGCCAACGGTGCGTTGATCCACGCTGGCAGCTTACCAGGCGCAGTCCCCGGTAATAGATGCGGTCCACCGGCAGGATGGGCAGCCAGGCCGGAAAAGTCCGTGCATGACGACCATCCTGCATGCGAAACGCCTCGCGCACGTTCAGGCCCCGCTCAAGTTGCTGGCCCATGCGTCCGCGCCAGTCATTGAAGTCGCCGCCAATCACCAGCGGCGCGGTATCCGGCACGGCAGCGCGCACGCGCCGTATCAGCTCGGCGGTTTGCCGTGCCCGCTCCAGGGGTCCCAATCCGAAATGTACGCACATGACATGCAGGGGCTGTGGGCCGGGAATATCAATCCGTGCATGCAGGATGCTGCGGCTGGCGTGGGCCATGGTGGATACGTTCAGGTTGTCCCATCCAATGATCGGGTAACCGCTGAGCAGGGCGTTGCCATGATCCCCGTGTTCATACACCGCATTGCGGGCATAGGCATGGTGGTGCCAGGACTGGTCCGCGAGAAATTCGAACTGGGATTCTGCCGGCCAGCCGGAAATGCGGTCGCTGCGCGGACCGTGCTCGCCCTGCACTTCCTGTAGCAGCACGACGTCGGCCCGGGTTTCGCGAATCTCATCACGCAACTGGTGCAGTACGAAGCGGGTATTCCCGGCACTCATGCCCTTGTGGATGTTCTGGGTCAGGATGCGCAGCACGCTGGTTTCCATGCCCGGGTGGGTGATGTGGTCTTGCATATACACCAGTTTACCCCGAGTCGGGCCAATCCGGCTGGCGAGGCAGATCCCGGCAAGCCTCTATACTCCATGGAACGAAGTTCAATGCGCGGTTGTGCAGATGCTCTTTCCAGGCGTTGTTTCATCTAAAAACGGCCGGGTTCCCTGTCTGGCTGCCGTGCTGCTGGCCCTGCTTCCCCGCCTGGTTGCGGCAGACCCGGCCGCAACCGCGCTTTTTGACCTGTCTCTGGACGACCTCATGAACCTGGACGTCACCACGGTCTCGCGCAAGAGCGAGTCGTCGCGGGATGCGCCTACCGCCATTTACGTGATTACCCGGGAAGACCTGCGCCGGAATCATGTGACTCACATTGCCGAGGCGCTACGCATGGTGCCCGGCATGCACGTGGCGCGCATCGACGGCAATCGCTGGGCGGTGAACATGCGCGAATCGCCCAGCTACTTTTCCAACCGCATGCTCGTGCAGATGGACGGACGTACTCTGTACAGTCCTGTTTTCTCCGGAACCTTCTGGAACGTGCAGGATACGGTGCTGGAAGACGTCGAACGGATTGAAGTCATTCGTGGCCCGGGGGCGGTGATGTGGGGCGCCAACGCCGTGAATGGCATTGTCAACATCATTACCCGCAATGCTGCGGACACGGAGGGTACGCTGGCAACCCTGAACCTCGGCAGCGAGGATCGCATTGCGCAATACCGCCATGGGCTGCAGATGGGAGAGGACTGGTTCGGCCGTTTCTACCTCCGCACCCGGCGGGCGGATGACCTGCGCCAACTGGAGGGTGGAGACAACAACGACGACTGGCGCATGCAGCAGGGCGGCTTTCGCCTGGATAGTCGGCCGGATGGTCTGGCCGGCCGCTTCACGCTGCAGGGTGATCTGTACAAGGGGCAGGAGAGCGTTCGCGGCGTGTTTCCGGCCAGTGGCGGTGGTTTTCCGCTGGATCACAGTGACGCCGAATTGCGCGGGATGAATATCCTGGGTCGCTGGACCCGCGCACTGGAAGAAGGCGGCGAGTTTCAGTTGCAGGCTTACTACGACCGTACCGTGCGACTGACCCCGGGCATCATTGATATTCGTCTGGACATTTATGATCTGGAATTCCAGCATCTGCTTGCACCTGTCCCGGGCCACGAACTGATCTGGGGCGGCGGTTTTCGGCTTACCCAGGACGACTTCGACGGTAATCCGCTGTTCTTCTATACACCGGCGCAGACCAGTCGGCGCCGCTGGACCGGTTTTGTTCAATATGATTTCGAAGCACTGCCGGATGCGCTCAACCTGATTGCCGGAGTGAAGCTGGAATACAACGATTTTACCGGGTTTGAGTATCAGCCGGGCGTGAAGCTGCTCTGGAAGCCCAGTGAGTCGCAAACGGTCTGGGCGTCGGTGTCGCGCGCCATCCGCACGGCGGATCGGTCCGAGCACGATATCAACCTGGCGCTGGCCCAGCCATTTCCCGTTCTGTTTCCCGGCTTGTTCGCCTATTTGCGGCCTGCGCCTGACACGGAGTCCGAGAAGCTCCAGTCGCTGGACGTGGGCCATCGCTGGCAGCTGAACGAACATTTTTCCTGGGACGTGGCGCTGTTCTCCAAGCAGCTGCGCGAAGAGCTTACCGTGACCCAACAACAGGCCAACCCGCTGGTCTTCCTGAACGAGAACATTGGCAAGGAAGACCACTATGGTGGCGAGGTGGTGTTCGACTGGCAGCCCCGCGACTGGTGGCAGGTGCAGGCCTGGTGGGCGTATATCGAGCCGAAGCACCGGGAGAACGCGGTCAGTCGCAACCATGCCAACCTGCGTTCCTACATGAACCTGGACCGGGGCATCGAGGTGGACGGCACCCTGCGCTACGTGGACGCGCGCGCCAGCGGCAATATTCCCTCCTACGTGGAACTGGACCTGCGCTTCGGCTGGCATGCCAGCCGGGACCTTGAATTTTCACTCGCATTCAACCACCTGCTCGACAATGAGACGCTGGAAGCGCCGCCGCAGAGTTTTATCCGCTTCCAGCAGGCAGAAATCCAGCGCTCGGTCAGCCTGAAAGTGACCTGGACGCCCTGGGACTGAGCGATCGCCCGGTTCATTTACGGCGGGATCCGGTATTTCACTGGTGGTTTTGTCACCGTGATCTAAACTTTGCGAAACGTTCGTGAAGAAGGAAATCCTCCACCATGATTCGACTTGCCCGTACGCTGCCCGCTGCCCTGCTGATGGGCTCATGTCTTGCCGTGCCACTGGCGCAGGCCGCCACTTTCGACGGGAAGGTGCTGGATGATGCCCTCAGTGAGCGTCGTGATGGGGAGGTCTATCGCGCTATCAATGCATTGCAGAAGATGCTGGGCGAGGTGCCGGACGCCGACCGGGTCAAGCTGGAACTGGCCGTCGCCTACCTGCAGGCAGGTATTTTTGAAGAAGCCGAACGCCTGGCCGGGGAAGTCAAAGAGAGCGAGGGTGTGCCGGAAGCGGTGCTCGCCAATATCGATGCCTTCCTGGAACTGACCTCCCAGCGCAAGACTGACGCGGAGGAAAACCCGCACAAGTTCAGTTACGAGTTTGCGCTGTTCCTGGCGGATGACGATAACGTCAATAACGGGATTGATGCGGACGTGGTCGATAACAACGTCGCCACGCCGGCGAGCCTGCGGGATCGCGATGTGACTTCCACCGGTACGCGCATCACCGTCAATCATGTGTACAGTTCGCCAAGTTCCGGCGAGTTCAGGGGCAAGCCTTCCAAGCTATTCCTCGAATCGCAGGCGTTTTTTTACAACAAGTTTCACAGCGGTGACTCTGTCGATGATTTCGAACTGACCGTGATCAGCTTCGGCACCGGGCCGGTGTTGCGGGTCTCCAACGGGCTGAGCCTGCGCGCCAAGGTGCGGGCCGATTACATCGAGCAGGGCGGCGATCACCTGGCCACCTTCTATACCATCTCGCCCGGCGTGACCATTCCGATTGGCCCGGGATCGCTGGTCGCTGACGGCCTGATCCAGGCCCGTGAATACGGCAGCAACTCCAGCTCCGGACGGCAGGGGCAGCGTTATGGTGGTTCGCTCGCCTACACCATGCCCCTGGGCTGGGGCATGCGGGCGTCGGCAGGTGTGTTCTATTACACCCAGACCGCCAAGCAGCAGAACCAGGAACATGACGCCGACGGTTATCACTTTGACTGGCAGTGGCGACTGGCCCAGCAGTGGCGCCTGTATGCCGAGTACCGGCACAAGGAATCCGACTTTGAGGGTATCGAGCCGATCATTGGCAAGGCCCGGGAAACCGAGGAAGATCGTATAACGGCAGGCGTGGACCTGGCCGTGAACAACTGGCTGTTCGGGGTGCAATGGCTGGACATCAGCGTGGACGCCAACGGGCAGGCCTTCGAGTATGACCGCGAGGTCCTGCAGGCCAGCGCCGCACTGCGTTTCGACTAGCGCTGGCGCTAGCGTTTTCGCATACCGCGAAGTCGCCATTTCGCGCTGGGGGCATAGTACTCTTGTGCAATAGTCAGGCACATCCCTGCTGCTCTAATCTTGAGCGGTAAGGCAATCACGCCGTAATCAATACAGATGCAGTCGGTGCTTCGGCTGTTCAACAGGAGAGACGAGATGAAGAAATTTGCGCATGCGATTGCGGTTGCCGCAGCCCTGACGGCTGGTTCCACCATGGCTGCCGAAAGCAGTGAATGGGGTGCCTGGGCCTCCACGGATTCTGATGCCCTGATGCAAATTATTGCTGCTAACCATGATCTGGACGCGCGCAGCAATCCGCGTCTTGGGCCGGAAGACAGTGCGGCGCTTGATGCCGGTGGACTGTTGTCGTCCTTGACCGCGAATTTGGATTTGAGCGATCCGGCGATTGTTGCTGCGCTGAATACCGTTCTCGATACGACAGGTATTGATGTGGGCGGAAACGTTGAGACCTTGACCAATACGATCACAACCACGGTTTGTGGTTTGGTTGCCTGCCCTTAAATAGGTCTTAGTGATTTTTGACGGGCGAAAATCCGGCTAAGATCGCGGACCTCGGTCAGAAAGCCTGGAGTGTGTGAGCGCTCCGGGCTTTTTTCGTTAGGCAGGCGGCATGTGGAAAGATCTGCACCCTGGGGTGGTGGCGCGACATCCGGGAGCAGGTTAGTCTGCGTCCTGACCTCGGAAACTGGTAGTCAGCATGGCGCAACTACGCACCCCCACCAACGACCCCCTCGGCGACCTCGACGCTACAGCCATCGCCGCCCTGATCCGCGAGGGCGCGCTGACCCCAGCCGAGGCGACCGCCGCAGCCATCGCCCGCCTGGAAGCGGTAGAGCCGCAACTGAACGCCACCGCCTGCCGCCTGAACGGCGAGTTATCACGCATGGAAACAGTTGCGCGAGACGGCTGGTTTGCCGGCGTGCCATCCCTGGTCAAGGACAACACGGACATCGCCGGCCTGCCGACCCGCCATGGTTCGCGCGCCACGCCGGACCATCCCGCGACAGCCGACAGCCGCGTGACCGACCAGCTGCTGCGTTGCGGGTTGCTGCCTATCGCGAAAACCACCCTGCCTGAATTTGGCCTGACTGCCACCACCGAGTATTCGCAGTCGGAACCCAGCCGTAATCCCTGGCATCTCGACCATTCCACCGGCGGGTCCTCGGGTGGCTCCGCGGCACTGGTGGCGGCGGGCGTGGTGCCCATCGCCCATGCCAATGACGGGGGTGGCTCGATTCGCATCCCGGCCGCCTGCTGCGGGCTGGTGGGTCTGAAACCGACGAGGCACCGCCTGCGCGACCACGAGATGGGTGAACTATTGCCGGTGAAACTTGTGGCCGATGGCGTGGTCACGCGCACGGTGCGCGACACGGCCGGTTTCTTTGCGGCGGCGGAGCAGGTCTGGCGCAATCCCGACCTGCCGGCCATCGGGCAGGTCGAGCATCCCGGTTCGCGGCCGCTGCGCATCGGGTATTACACGGCGCTGCCGGATGGCAGTCCGAGTGACCCGGAATGCCGGCAGGCGGCGGAACAGTCGGCGGCGTTGTGCGAATCACTCGGGCATCGGGTGACGGAGATTACGCCCCCGTTTGGCCAGCAGATGGCGGATGATTTTCTGCTGTACTGGGCGATGCTGGCGGCATCCATCAACTGGGCAGGGCGACTGGTGGTGCATCGCAACTTCGACACGGGCGCAGTGGAGCCGCTGACCCGCCACCTCGCCAGCCATTTTCGACGCAACCTGCATCGCTTGCCGGGCGCGATTCGCCGCCTGCAGCAGTTTCAGCGTCTCTACCAGCAGCTAATGCGTGAGTACGATGTGCTGTTGACCCCGACCCTGGCCAAGCCGCCGGCAGAGATCGGTCACCTGGCCCTGGATCTGCCGGCCGAACTGGCCTTTGAACGCCTTGGCAGCTACGCCGCTTTTACCCCGGCCCAGAATGTCAGCGGCGCGCCGGCCATCAGCCTGCCGCTGGCGCGTAGCCGCAAGGGTTTGCCCATCGGCATCCAGTTCGCTGCCGGAATGGGGCGCGAACGTGAGCTGCTGGAACTGGCACTGGCGCTGGAAGAGGCCGCTCCCTGGCCGCAGTTTCCGGTTTCTGCCTGAAGCGGGTTCCCTGCGTTGCCGATGAGCGGTTGCACGTCCCGCTGACCGCCGGAAGTGCATGAGTCGCCGGGTTCTGCGATCATCGGCGCAGACTAATCAGGGGCGGCGCTGACCGCTCACACAGGAACACTCCCCGGGGGAAGCAACTTGCAGACACGCATTACGGAACTTTTTGGTATCCGCCATCCGATCATTCAGGGCGGCATGCATTTCGTCGGCTATGCCGAACTGGCTGCCGCGGTCTCGAATGCCGGCGGACTCGGCATCATCACCGGGCTGACCCAGGGCACGCCGGAGAAGCTGGCCGCGGAGATTTCCCGCTGTCGCGAGATGACCGATCAGCCCATCGGGGTGAATCTCACTTTCCTGCCGTCATTGGCGGCGCCGGATTATCCCGGACTGGTGCAGGTCATCATTGATGCGGGCGTCAAGGTGGTCGAGACGGCCGGCAACAATCCGCAGGAATGGTTGCCCATGCTCAAGGATGCCGACATCAAGGTGATCCACAAGTGCACTTCAGTACGCCACGCGCTGAAGGCGCAGAAGATCGGCTGTGACGCCGTGTCGGTGGACGGTTTCGAATGCGGTGGTCATCCCGGCGAGGATGATGTGCCGAATTTCATCCTGCTGCCGCGCGCAGCCGAAGAGCTGGAGATTCCCTTTGTTGCCTCCGGAGGCATGGCCGACGGGCGCTCGCTGGTTGCCGCCATGGCGCTGGGTGCCGAGGGCATGAACATGGGAACGCGCTTCATCGCGACCCAGGAGGCGCCGGTACACGAGCGCGTCAAGCAGGCGCTGGTGGCTGCCTCCGAACTGGATACACGCCTGGTCATGCGCCCGCTGCGCAATACTGAGCGCGTGCTGGCCAACGAAGCAGTGGAACGTTTGCTGGAAAAAGAGAAAGCGCTGGGCAGCAAGCTGAAGTTCGAGGACATCCGCGAAGAGGTGGCTGGCGTGTATCCACGCATCATGCTGGAAGGCGACATGGATGCCGGGGCGTGGTCGTGCGGGATGGTCACCGGTCTGATTCACGACATTCCTACCTGTCGTGAGCTGATCGATCGCATCATGGCAGAGGCAAACGAAATCATTCAGCGCCGTTTGGCGACGATTGCCGGTTAAGGCAATCTGAACGCGCTGGGCTATCCTCGATAGTAGCCCTCGTAAGTGACTGGCCGAACGATCAATATGCCCGACACACCCGCCGACGTACGAACTGCCGCCCGCGCCCTGATTGTGCGCGATGGCGGTATTTTGCTGCTGCGCAAGGAATACGAGGACGGGCGGGTACGGTACGCCCTGCCCGGTGGTGCGCAGGAATACAGCGAAACCCTGCTGGAGACGCTGGGTCGTGAATGCTTCGAAGAGATCGGCGTGGATGTGCAGGTCATTCGGCTCGCCCACATGGCGGAATATTTTCGCCGCCGCAGTGCCCAGCCCGACCAGACCAGGCATCTGCTCGAGTGCCTGTATCTTTGCGAGGTCCCTGCGGATTACACGCCGGTCAATGGCGACAAGCCGGATCAGCACCAGGTCAGCGTGGAATGGCTGCCGCTGTCACGCCTGCACGAGGCGCAGTTGTCGCACCCGTTCCTGACCGAGGAAGTGGCGTCCGGAAGCTGCCAGGACGTCTACCTGGGCGTGTTTCGTGACCAGGAGGCGGACGCGTAGCGCCTGCCATTCATCCCTGGTTTTCAGTCCGTGGCCCGGTTCAGTCGTGGGTGATGGGTTTGTCGGTGAACAGGAAGTCTTTCAGTTCGTGGTCCAGTTTCGGATCGCGACGGCGTATCCACTCCAGCACCATCGCTGCATGCTCTTTTTCCTCATCGCGATTGTGCGCGAGGATCGCCTTGAGCTCTTTGTCCTTGCAGGCATCAACACGCTGGTTGTACCAGTCCACGGCCTCAAGTTCCTCCATCAGTGATGTGATGGCCCGGTGCATGTCGCGGGTCTCGTCGGACAGTTCTTCAACCGGTTCGTGGTAGCCCTCGTTGGCCATGTGAAAACTCCTGAATTTGTTGTGCTAAGTGCGTGGCGTAGTGCACATGGGCTACATGGTAATGCGATCCGGGGGCCGGTATCCACACATCCGTGCCCATGCCGAACGAGCACCCTGCACGCTCAATGCGCCATGCTCAGTGAAGCTTTTCGGTCGCTTTGAAGTGGTAATGCTGGCGGTTCAGATGGTCGGTCACGGCGTGGATTGCGTGTTCATCCCATTGCAGGCGGAGGAACTCAGACCAGCGCACGACAAAGTGCTCCAGGTCTTCGAGTCCGTGCACCTTGCTGTTGTCCCGCACAAACACCGATGTTTTGTGGCAATGCCTGCAGTGTTGCTCGTACAGTTCTTCGCCGTAGCTCACCTCGGCCCGTACGGATGTTGTGCAAAGGCCGGCGGCCAGAGAAGTCAGCGCTACGGTATGCAGTACGCGGCGGTACATGAAAGTAATCATCATCAGTTTCCGGAGGTCTGGTTGTTTTGAATCATAACAGGCGGAGCAGCACATTCTGCTGAAGATTCCATCGCGCTTTCCCTTATGCAGGGGTGTTTGCGAGCGCATGCGCGATTATAAGACGATCTGGCTTGTGGTCTGTATCTATGTTTAATACTATACCCCGTAGGGTATATTGAAAAGGGGCTCGCGGTGGAAGAGGATCGTCGTATTGCGCTGAGCCGGCGACTGAAGCGCGTGGAGGGCCAGGTGCGCGCCCTGCAGACGCTGGTTCTGGAAAGTGAGGATTGTGAAAAGGTGGCGATGCAGCTGGCTGCCGCCCGCAAGGCGCTGGATCGGGTTTTCTTCGAATCGATTGCATGCATGCTGGAGCGCGAGTTGGATGGCGCGGCTGCCCCTGTAGAGCGCTATACCCGCTTGCTTGCCAAGTATGGGTGAGTGGCTGCTGCCTATCCTCTGCGGCTACGCGGTGGGTGCGGCGCTGGGGCTGACCGGCAGCGGTGGTTCGCTCTTTGCGGTTCCACTGTTGGTCTACGTGCTTTCACTGCCGATTGCGGTGGCCGTGCCAACTTCATTACTGGTTGTTGCGGTCACTGCGGCGCTAGGCGCCGTGGATGTGCTGCGGAAGCGAATGGTGCCGCTGCGCCCCGTCCTCGTCTTTGCCCTGACCGGCATCGTGTTTGCACCGCTGGGCTTGCTTGTTGGTGCGCACCTGGACGAGGGGGCCCGCATCGGCGGTTTTGCCGTGCTTACGCTCGTGCTGGCGGCGCGCATGTGGCGGAGTGCCGGTGCTGCAGAAGTGGTCCGTGCAGTTCGTAGCCGACTCGAATGGGGCGGCGGCGAGCCGATGTGCCGGTACCGGGCGGAAGGAGATATGCACTTAACGGCCCGTTGCGCGCTCGCACTGTCCTTGGCGGGCGCCACCGTCGGCATGCTGAGCGGCGTGTTTGGTGTGGGCGGCGGATTTCTGATTGTACCGGCACTGATGTTTGTCGCCCGGATGGGTGTGCACCAGGCGATTGCCAGTTCGCTGGTCATCATTACCGCGGTGGGCGGCAGTGGCGCGCTGGCGGCCGGCGGCGCGGTGCTGGCGGTGGGGGCGACGGTGCTGTGGTTCGGCGCTGGCTCGGCCGCCGGCATGCTTTCCGGCAGGTACCTGGCGCCGCGCATCGCAGGCCAGGTATTGCAGCGAAGTTTTGCCTTGATGCTGGTGCTGGTTGCCTGCCTGACACTGGGTAAATTAACGGGAGTGATCTGACATGTTGTTTCGCCAGCTTTTCGATGCGCAGAGCAGCACCTACAGCTACCTGCTGGCCAGTGGCCGCGGGCGCGAGGCGGTACTGATCGACCCGGTGCTGGAACAGGCCGGGGCCTATCTGCAACTGATCGGGGAACTCGATCTGCGACTGGTACGTGCCATCGACACCCATACCCATGCGGATCATGTCACGGCCCTCGGCGAACTGCGCAGGGCGACCGGCTGTGTCACGGTGATGGGGCAGTACACCCAGGCGGAATGCGTGTCAGAGCAGGTGCGCGATGGTGAGGTGCTGCGTGCTGACGGCATCGAGTTGCAGGCTCTCTACACGCCGGGCCATACCAATGAGTCGTTTAGTTTTGTCATGAAAGACCGGGTGTTCACCGGGGATGTGCTGTTGATTCGCGGTACCGGGCGCACCGATTTTCAGGGCGGTGATCCGCATCAGTCGTGGGCGTCCATACAGACGTTGCTGCGCCTGCCCGGGGAAACGCTGGTTTGTCCTGCGCATGACTACAAGGGTTGGACGATCAGTACGATCGGTGAAGAGCGCGCCCACAATCCGCGCATCGCCGGGAAAACCGAGGCGGAATATGTCGACATCATGAACAACTTGGACCTGCCCGATCCAAAGCTGATGGATATCGCGGTGCGCGCGAACCTCGCATGCGGTGACATCTCGTGATGTTCAGCCTGTCCGCCGCGCTGGCGGGACTGGCGGGGGGCGCATTGATCGGCGCCGCGGCTGTCACGCTCATGTTGCTGAATGGCCGTATCGCCGGTATCAGCGGGATTGCCGGCGGAGCGCTGCTTGCTGAGCCGGGCGAGCGCCTCTGGCGTCTTGTGTTCCTGGCGGGCCTGGTCGTCGGCGGTTTGTTGTATCGGCTGGTGGCGGGAGACTTCCCTTTGCACCTGCAGGCAGGGTGGCCCCAGTTGCTGGTCGCCGGATTGCTGGTGGGCTTTGGTACCCGCATGGGGAGTGGTTGCACCAGCGGGCACGGTATCTGCGGTATCGCGCGCGGTTCGCAACGGTCACTGGTGGCCACCGTGACTTTTATCGGGACTGCAATGCTCACCGTCTGGCTGTTGCGGCAGTTGGGAGGATCCTGATGCCACTGCTGGGTGCCTTGCTCGCCGGAACCCTGTTCGGCCTGGGATTGAGTGTTTCCGGCATGAGTGATCCGTTACGGGTCATCGGATTTCTCGATGTCACCGGGGCCTGGGATCCAACCCTGTTGTTCGTCATGGGCGGTGCACTGCTGGTGACATGGCTGGGTTTTCGATGGGTGCTGCAACGTCCCGCACCATTGTTCGCAAACTCGTTTGCGGTGCCGACCCTGCAGGCGCTGGACCGCCGCCTGTTGCTGGGCAGCGTGCTGTTTGGGGTGGGCTGGGGGTTGGCCGGTTTCTGTCCGGGGCCGGCGGTTACCGCATTGGCCGCGGGTGTTCCCGATGTCCTGGTATTTCTTGCCGCCATGCTGGCGGGCATGTGGTGCGAGGCAAAACTGGCATCGTTGCGTTAGCCTCCGGGAGCCTGCCCGCCGGTCTGCCGGGAAAAATGCAGTTTGTCGTCAGCGATCGGCGCCTTGCACAGGAGCCGCCGGTCCTGCGGAAAGTCGTGCAGTACCCGCCACGGCGCCTTGCT
Organism: Pseudomonadales bacterium; assembly: GCA_041623535.1. Taxonomy (GTDB): domain Bacteria; phylum Pseudomonadota; class Gammaproteobacteria; order Pseudomonadales; family JBFGWM01; genus JBFJWR01. The sequence continues at coordinate 2,107 of JBFJWR010000008.1, read as the reverse complement.
GCCCTGGCGGGGCAGTGCGCCGGCGGCGCGGCGCACGTACCCCGCAGTCAGTCCGCCAAACACCGATTCCCCGGTCTGGCAGCCTTCGGTGTCACGCGGTACCGCCTTCGTATAACCGTGCGCATCCATGTGATTGAGCAGTCTGCAGATGTAATCGCAGGCAATGTTGACCTTGAGCGTCCAGGTTGCGTTGGTGTATCCGAATATCATCGCCGCGTTCGGCACGCCTTCCACCATCACCGCCTTGTAGACCAGTTTCTCCGGTATTTTCACCGGCGCGCCATCCACTTCGATGGTGGCGCCCCCGAGCATCTGCACATTCAGGCCGGTTGCCATGACCACCACGTCAGCGGGGATTTTCTTCCCGGATTGCAGGAGCACGCCGTCGGCAGTGAAAGCGCGGATGCGTTCCGTGACCACCTCGATACTGCCGTCCTCGATAGCGGTAAACAGGTCGCCGTCAGGGACGAAGCAGACGCGTTCATCCCAAGGCTTGTAGCGGGGCGTGAAGTGACGCATGTCGAAATCCGGTCCCAGCTGGCTTTTGGCGGCCCTGACCAGCAGTTTGCGCATGGCGTTCGGCCAGCGCCGTGACCCCTTGAAAAACATCCGTGCCAGCCAGATGTTGCGCGCTCGTGCCAGGCCATAGACCCATCGCTCCGGCAACACCTTGTGCAGCGCCCGGGACAGCCGGTCGGTCGAAGGGAGTGTCATTATGTATGAGGGGGAGCGCTGCAGCAGGGTCACCTGTTGCGCGGTGCCGGCCAAGGCGGGCGCCAGCGTCACTGCCGTGGCGCCACTGCCGATGATGACCACGCGCTTCCCGGCGTGATCGAGGTCGTCCGGCCAGTGTTGCGGGTGGACGATCCTGCCCTTGTAACGATCCTCGCCCGGAAACTGCGGCCGGAAACCGGCGTCGTAGTCGTAGTAACCGGTGCAGCCAATCACGAAGCGCGCCGAGTAGCGTTCGATCAAGGTGCTGTCTTCATTCCTGACATCAAGATGCCAGCGTGCATCGCTGCTTTGCCAGGCAGCGTGTACCACGCGCCGCTGGAAGTGAATGTGCTGGTCAACGGCATACTCCTGCGCGGTCTCTTCCACGTAGCGTTTGATGGATGCGCCATCGGCCAGCACGGTATCGCCGCGCCAGGGTCGGAAATCGTAACCGAAGGTCAGTACGTCGGAATCCGAGCGGATGCCCGGATAGCGGAACAGGTCCCAGGTGCCGCCCATGGCCTGGCGGCGCTCGAGGATGGCAAACGACTTCTGTGGGCATTGCTGGCGCAGGCGGCAGGCCGCGCCGATGCCGGACACTCCGGCGCCAATGATGAGCACATCAAAATCTCGTTCAGGCATGGCGTGGTGGATCCTGTCGCTGGTGGATTGGCTGCAGTGATTTGATCTAATTGCGAGATTATTTAACCACTGAACTAGCAAGTGCGCGGGGTATGTTGTAAGTTGTGTGCAAAATTCAGGCAGCACGCTGGCAGTGAGGCGATCGAGATGCTGGAGAATACCCAAGAAACCGGTGCGTTGCATGCCCGTGGCGACGATCCCTCGCTCGACATTCCCCTGATCCAGGTGGAAGAGGTCCGGGCTGATTTACGGCGCGAGAGCCAGCGGGTTCGCGCGGGCGAAAACCTGCGCCTGGTGCGTGAGGATGGCGGGATTACCGAACTGGAAGTCTCTGTCCTTCGTCATGGGCGCCGGACCCAGATCTGTGCCGCCAGCCTGCATGACATCTGCGACAGTGGCCTGGGCCTGGCGATCAGCGAGCGGCTGGAGGTTGGCGAACTGGTCACCCTTTGCGTCACCTGTGAGGAAGAGCCGGATCCGCTGTTCGCGGAAGAAATCCGGGTGGTCAATGCCTGCCGCCGCTACGACGAGAACGGTGGCGGATCTTTCATCTGTGGCTTCGAACTCGATGGATGCGCGCAAAGCCGGCTCTACAAGGCGGTGCTCGATACCCTGTACCTGCGCACCCGGGAAATGCTGGCGGCCTAGGCCGGGGCTGATCTCGCGGTACGAAATCCGCATGTAAGTGAGCGCCAGCTACCACCTTACTTCAATAAATACTAGTATTTTGGTGGCTAGATTCAGCTTGCGC
>JBFJWR010000007.1:0-23835 GCA_041623535.1 Pseudomonadales bacterium | reverse complement strand
TCCGGCTCGGTCAGGATGCGTTCGAAATCCTGCGGTGACAGGGCATCCAGTTCCACGCGTATTGGCAGGCGACCCTGCAGCTCCGGAATCAGGTCGGATGGCTTGGTCAGGTGGAAGGCGCCTGATGCGATAAACAGGATGTGGTCGGTGCGTACCATGCCGTGCTTGGTCGTGACGGTGCAGCCCTCGATCAGGGGCAGCAGGTCTCGCTGCACGCCTTCGCGAGAGACGTCAGCGCCCGCGTATTCGCCCCGCTTGCAGACTTTGTCCAGTTCATCGATGAATACGATGCCGTTTTGTTCCACGGCGTTGATCGCCTGGGCGCGCAGGTCTTCGTCGTTGATCATGCGCGCCGCTTCCTCTTCGCGCACCAGTTTCAACGCTTCGCGCACGGTCATCTTGCGACGCTTGGTCTTGCCGCTCAGCACGTTGGAGAACATGTTCTGCAGTTGATTGGTCATGTCTTCCATGCCGGGAGGAGACATGATTTCCACGCCCATCCCCTGTGAACTGACTTCGATCTCGATGTTGCGGTCGTTGAGATCGCCCTCGCGCAGTTTCTTGCGGAGTACCTGGCGGGTCGATGAGTCCTCACTGGTTGCAGTGCCGCTGCGCGGCGCCGGCAGCAGGGCGTCGAGGATGCGCTCTTCGGCGGCGTCTTCCGCCTGTGAGCGAACTGCGGCCATTTTCTCTTCACGCACCAGCTTGATAGACATGTCGGCAAGATCGCGGATGATGGAATCAACTTCGCGTCCAACATAGCCAACTTCGGTGAACTTGGTGGCTTCTACCTTGATGAACGGAGAGTTGGCGAGGCGCGCGAGGCGCCGCGCAATCTCGGTCTTGCCGACCCCGGTGGGGCCGATCATCAGGATGTTCTTCGGCGAGATTTCGCGGCGCAGCGCTTCGCTGACCTGCTGGCGGCGCCAGCGGTTGCGCAGGGCGATGGCGACCGCCCGCTTGGCGGCCTGCTGACCGATGATGTGCTTGTCCAGTTCATGGACGATTTCCCGGGGGGTCATATCGGACACGGTTTATTCCTTGCTGTCGTTGAGAGTTTCGATGGTCAGCGACTTGTTGGTGTAAATGCAGATATCGGCCGCAATGCCCAGGGACTGCTCGACGATGGTGCGTGCATCCAGTTCAGTATTGTCCAGCAGGGCGCGCGCGGCGGCCTGCGCAAAGGAACCGCCGGAGCCAATCGCGATCAGCTGATCCTCCGGCTCGATCACATCGCCGTTGCCGGTGATCAGCAGTGATGCCTCGGTGTCCGCGACGGCCAGCAGCGCTTCCAGTCGGCGCAGGGCGCGGTCGGTGCGCCAGTCCTTGGCCAGTTCCACGGCCGAGCGCACCAGGTTGCCCTGGTGCTTTTCCAACTGGCCCTCAAAGCGCTCGAACAGGGTGAAGGCATCTGCAGTGGCGCCGGCAAAGCCGGCGAGTACCTTGCCGCCATGCAGGCGGCGAACCTTGCGGGCATTGGCCTTCATCACGGTATTGCCCATGGTGACCTGGCCATCGCCGCCAATGACCACGGTGCCATTGCGGCGCACCGATACGATGGTCGTGCCTCTGTACTGTTCCATGTGTTGCCCGTCCCGGCAGTTGGTAATCAGGTCATTGTTGGGGTGGGCGCCGGCTTTTCAACCGTAGCCCGGGGATAAATATCCGGTCGCTGCGCGTGCAGGCCCGCTAGCGGGCGGGATCTCGCCGTTTGAGCACCATCACTTCGATGCCTGCCTTGGCCAGCCGGTTGCGTGCCGCGTTGACCTCGCGCCGGTCCTGGTAAGGGCCGGTCTGCACCCGGTGCCAGATATCACCACGATCCATGGCGACCTTCTCGATCTGGACGTCCATGCCCAGCAGGATCAGTTGCGCGCGCAGGCGGTCCGCGTCTTCCAGGGTGCGAAAGGAACCGGCCTGGAGGATGTAGGTTTCGCCAGCCTGGCTGCTGGTGGTACGACTGTTGCTGGCGTACTCAGGTACATCCGGGACAATCACCTCGCTTTTCGGGAGCCGGGTCCAGAATTCGAATTCGGGCTGCGGCGGATGTTTGGTCACGGCTTGCGGGTTGTCGTCGCCGGTCCCCGGCCCTGTGCGCTCCGGCGGCGAGACGTTCAGGAGTCCGCCGAACTGCAAGGCGATCACGGCGATTGCCCCCACCAGTGCGCCACTGACAAACCAGCCCCAGGGTCGCGGCGGGCTGCTGTCCGGCTTCTTGTTACGTATTGCCTGGTTGCGGGGAGTTGCCATGGTCGTGCGTTACATGCGCTCTGGCGCGCTGACACCGAGCAGTTCCAGGCCATTGGCGATGACCTGGCGTACGCCCAGGCTCAGGCCGACACGGGCCAGCCGCAGGGGCTGCTCGTCCACCAGTACCCGGTGGCTGTTGTAGTACAGGTGAAACTGGCCGGCCAGTTCCCGCAGGTAGGTGGCAACCGTGTGTGGGGCGCACTGGTCGGCGGCTTTCGAAAGCACATCGGGCCAGGCCTCAAGGCGGCCGAGGATTTCCTGTTCCTGGTCCTCGGTCAGCAGGTCGAGGTGTTCCATCGCCTGCTCCACATCCCATTTCGCGTCGGTTTCTGCGAGTTTTTCCAGCATGCGGCAGACCCGCGCATGCGCGTACTGCACGTAATACACCGGGTTGTCCTTGCTCTGGCTGACTGCCAGGTCGAGGTCGAAATCCATGTGCTGGTCGGCCTTGCGCATGACGTAGTAAAAGCGCGCCGCATCCCGGCCAACTTCCGCACGCAGTTCGCGCAGTGTTACGAAGGAGCCGGAGCGTGTCGACATCTGGACCTTCTGGCCGCCACGGAACAGGTTGGCAAACTGCACCAGTTGCACCTGCAGGCGGGATTCGTCCAGGTGCAGCGCCTGCAGAGCCGAACGTACCCGCGGTATGTAGCCGTGGTGATCAGCGCCCCAGATGTTGATGAGCCGGTCATAGCCACGTTCATACTTGTCCAGGTGATAGGCCACATCAGATGCAAAATAAGTGGTCAGGCCATTCTCGCGACGCAGCACCCGGTCTTTCTCGTCGCCGAACTGCGTGGCGCGGAACCAGGTCGCTCCCTCTTTCTCGTAAGTCAGCCCGGCGGCCTGCAGGCGGTCCATCTCTTCCTGGATGCGACCGCTTTCGCCAAGGCTGCGTTCCGAGAACCAAAGGTCGTAGTGCACGCCAAACTCCGCCAGGTCGGCGCGGATGTCTTCGATCACGCTGCGCAGGGCGCAGTTCAGCAAGCGGTTAAATCCGTCTGCACCAAGTTGTTTGCGCGCCTGCCCGATCAGTGTATCCAGTCGGGCTTCGGGGTCGGCCACCTCGTGGAATATCGCGTCTATCATGGGTGCAGTGGCGAACTGTTCCGGGGATTCTCCGGCCGCGAGTTGGGCAATGTCGCGCACGTATTCGCCCTGGTAGGCGTTGTCCGGGAACTGCACGGGATGACCTGCCTGCTCGGCTGCACGCAGCCACACGCTGAGCGCCAGGATGTCCATCTGCCGGCCCATGTCATTCACGTAATACTCGCGATGCACTTCGTGGCCAACCGCCTCGAGGATGCGCGCGAGGCTGGCGCCGTATGCAGCACCACGGCCATGCCCGACATGCAGCGGGCCGGTCGGATTGGCGGATACGTATTCGAGGTGGATGCGCTGGGCCTGGTCCACAGTGTTGCAGCCATAGGACTGTGCCTGCTGCAGAATCCCGCGCAGCACCTCGGCCCAGCGGTTGCCGCTGACGTGAAAATTGATGAAACCGGGGCCGGCAATCTCGCACTTGCCGACAAATTCCGGCAGGGCCATGGCTGCTACGATCTGCGCTGCCAGATCCCGGGGTTTGGCGCCGGCGATTTTTGCCAGGCCCAGTGCCAGGTTGGTGGCGTAGTCGCCATGGGTATTGTCCCGCGTGCGTTCGATTTTCGGCTCAATGTCGGCTTCAGCCGGCAGGCTGCCTTCGGCAATGAGGGCGCGCAGGCTCGTGCGTAAACAGTCTTGTAGCTGATTGATCATGTCGGGTCTGGGCGCGCATTGCGGCGAAGGGTCGCCATTATGCGTAGCCGGGGGGTGGATTCCAAGCCATCGCCGGGTGAAAGAAAGCCTTTTTCGCGCGGCTGCCGGAGCGTTCGCCGGAGTGTCCGGGCCCCGGATAATGACCCGCGACCCGGCAAGGTCGACCTGGTGTTCCGTCAGTAGAGGTCCATCGGATCCACATCGATGGCCCAGCGCACCTTGCGCCCGTTGCCCGCGCTGGCGACCAGGCTTGCCACCGTCGGCAGGATTTTCTGCAGGCTGCTGCGTTGTTTGCCACACAGGATCAACTGGGCCCGGTGCCTGCCGGCGCGACGTGGCATCGGTGAAGGCGATGGCCCCCAGGTTTCCAGTCCGTCCACGTCCTGTACCAGGGGCTGCAGCTGGGTGCTGATCTGCGTCAGGGCCTGCATGGCGGTTTGCGCATCTCCGCTTTCAGCATGTATCGCTGCCAGTGCGGTAAAGGGCGGCAGGGCGGCGGTCTCCCGCTGGTCGAGCGCGATGCGGGCGAATGCCTCGTAGCCCTGGCGCGCCAGTACCTGCAATGCCGGGTGTTCCGGCTGGCGGGTCTGCAGGATAACCTCGCCATGGCGGTCGGCCCGTCCGGTGCGGCCGGCAACCTGGATGATCAGCTGACCGGTGCGCTCCAGTCCGCGAAAGTCGCTGCTCAGCAGGCCGCAATCAGCATCCAGCATGGCGACGAGGGTGAGGTTCGGGAAATCATGGCCCTTGGCCAGCATCTGGGTGCCCACCAGGATGGCGGCGCCACCGCCGCGAATTCGCGCGGATACGTCGGTGTGCTGGCGGGCGCTGCGTACCGAATCGCGATCCACCCGGATTACCGGGTACTCCGGGAAGCACGCTTCCAGGTGGGCCGAAATGCGCTGGGTTCCAGCGCCAAGCATTGTCAGGGCGGCATGCTGGCAGGACGGGCAGGACTGCGGCAGCGGCACCTGCCGGTCGCAGTGGTGACAGCGCAGTTGCCGCGCCTGCAGGTGGACGGTCATGCGCATGTCGCACTGTGCGCATTCCGCGCTGTAGCCGCAGTTGTCGCAGACCAGTACCGGGGCAAATCCGCGCCGATTCTGGAACAACAGGACCTGGCCATCCGCCTGCAGGTGTGACCTGACCCGTACGCGCAGGGCTTCCGACATGCCGGCCTGCAAAGCCTGCTGGCGAATATCCAGCAGCTCGATCGCAGGTGCCGGCCGGCCATGTGCCCGGCTTGCCAGCCGCAGCAACTGGTAACGTCCGTCGCGCGCGTTGAGCAGCGATTCCAGGCTCGGCGTTGCACTGCCCAGCAGGACCGGGATGTTTTCCGTCTGTCCCCGTTTGACGGCCAGATCGCGGGCTGAATAGCGAAAGCCCTCCTGCTGCTTGAAGGAGGCATCGTGCTCTTCGTCCACGATAATGAGTCCCGGGTTGCACATCGGGGTGAGAATCGCCGAGCGGGCACCCACCAGCACCTGCCGGCTGCCGTCGCGCATTCCCAGCCAGGCACGCAGCCGGTCGCCTTCGCCCAGGCCAGAGTGCAGTTCGGCAACCCGGTCGGCGCCAAATGCGCTGCGCACCCGCTGCAGCGTCTGCGGGGTCAGGCTGATCTCCGGCACCAGCAGGATGGCCTGGCGTCCGGCGGCAAGCACCTGCGCGATGATCTGCAGGTAGACCTCGGTCTTGCCACTACCGGTCACGCCCTGCAACAGGCCGACCCGGTAGCCGGGTTCCTGGCCCCTGAATTCGGCAAGAACGGAAGCTTGTTCGGCCGTGAGTTCGCTGCGCAGTTGTACATCCGGATGCAGGGGTGGCTGGCAGGGTTCGGCGGTTGCGCACTCGCGCACCAGGTCGCGATCTCGCAGGGCCCGTAACAGGCTATCGGCGAAGCCGGCAGCGCTGGTCTCCCGACTGCCAGCCGGCCCGTTGTCGAGCAGCCAGTCATGCAGTGCCGCCTGTCGGGGTGAGCGGCGGAGCAGGTCGGGTTCGGGAAGCGGGGTGGCCTGCCAGCGGGGCGGGGTGGCGATGCGCAGTTCCCGGGTGGTGCGGAAGGCGGGTGGCAGCAGGGTAAAGAGGGCATCCCCGGGCGGATGCTGGTAGTAGCGGGCGGCCCAGTTGATCAGCTGCAGGGTGGCCGCCGGTACGGCGGGCGTTGCATCCAGCGCGCGACAGGCCGGCTTGAGCCGCGACGGGTCGGCGAGTTCACACGGACCATGCTGCATGACGATGCCGGTCAGCCGGCGCCTGCCGAAGGGTACTTCCAGCCGGGTTCCCGGCGGTGCCGCTGCAATGTCGGTGTTTACCGGGGGCAGGTAATCAAAGTGGCTGTACACCGGCAGTGGCAGTGCAATCTTCAGGCACGTTGGTGGTGGCGCAGTGGATGCACTCTCTGCCAGGGGGGGCTCGACAGAGCCTGGCCGGGGTGTGGAAATCTCGCTCATTTCCGCAGCAGCGACCATCGCTGTGGCTCGCGCCAGGTCGGCTGGGGCTGGCGTATGCTTCTGAAATGCAATGCTTTGTATCGTCCTGCGGGATTCTGAAGACGGTTGCCGGAGTCGCGTTTTCTGCTGGCGCGGTTCGCAGTCACAATGCCGGAGGGCGCCGGGAGGACACGATGTTGCGCGATTGCCCGCAGCGTGTCGAGCGCTGGACTCCGGATGCCGGCCCCTTGTCTGCCAGGGCAGAACTGTATATTATTCGCGCCCATTTCCCTGGCGGCAAACGGCGCGGGTTCATCCATTGAGGCATCGGTCATGAAGGCAGATATTCATCCTACTTATAAAGAAATTACCGCGACCTGTAGCTGTGGCAATCAGGTTACAACCCGTTCCACCCTGTGCAAGGACATCCAACTGGATGTTTGCTCGGCCTGTCACCCGTTTTATACCGGCAAGCAGAAAGTGATGGACACTGGCGGTCGTATCGAACGATTCAATCGTCGCTTTGGCCGTGGCGGCAGCAAGCCCGCCGCTGACACTGCGGAGAGCTAGGCTGAATCGGCCGGCAATGTTTAAAAGGGCGCTCCTCGGGAGCGCCCTTTTTGTTTGTCTCACCGGCTCGGCATTTCTGTGGGCCGACTGTGGCACCTGGCCGGCGCAACGCTGGGTAAGCGGGGTCACCGCGGTGGATGGCGATACCCTGCATACCGGGACCGGGGAACGCATCCGGCTGATCGGGGTCAATACTCCGGAGCGCGGCAGGAAGGGCCGACCCGCCCAGCCGCTGGCTGATCAGGCTCATGCACATCTGCGCCGCATGCTGGGCGCGGCTGAAAAGTTCGCGGTGCAGGACGGCGTGGAGCCACGCGATCGTTACGGTCGCACACTGGCCTACGTGCGGTCTGAAGAGGGCGCAGATCTGAGTGCGGGTCAGATCCGGGCGGGGCTGGGTTTTCATGTTGTAGTCGGGGGTAACAATGCGAATGCCGCCTGTTACCACGCGCTGGAAAACCTGGCGCGCGACCGGCGACTTGGGGTCTGGGCGCATCCGGAGTACAGGCCGGTCCGGGCTGCTGATTTCAAAGCGCTGCATGCCGGCTTTCGACGCATATCGGGCCGGGTGCAGCACGTGGGAGTGACCCGGGGCGCATACTGGCTGGAACTGGACGGGCCGCTGGTGGTCCGCCTGGCGCGCCATGCCGGCAGCGGTGATGTGTCCCCGGCCCGGCTGTCGGGTCGGCACCTGGAAATCAGCGGCTGGGTCATCGACCGCAGGCGCGGTGGGAGGACCCTGAAGCCGGGATATAAACGGTTCCTGTTGCGTGCCGACCATCCACTGCCATTACGCTGGGATCCGGAGGGTAAGTGAAGTGATTAGCATTGTGCGACTTTTTTCCGGCACTGCCCTGTTGCTGCTGCTGTGCAGTTGCGCAATGAATCCGGCGACCGGTGAGCGCGACCTGGTGTTCATGTCCGAGGACAGCGAGATCGCCATGGGGCGCGAGTACAGCAAGCAGGTGCTCGCGCAGACCGCGGCATATGACGATGCCGAGTTGCAGGCCTATGTGCAGGAAATTGGCGACCGGGTGGCGGGAACCAGTCACCGGAACAACCTGTTCTACCGGTTCACCGTGCTGGACACGCCGGGTATCAATGCGATGGCTCTGCCGGGTGGGTACATCTACATAAACCGGGGCCTGCTGGTCCACCTCAATTCCGAGGCGGAACTGGCAGCAGTGCTGGCCCACGAAGTCGGTCACGTAACCGCCCGGCATTCCGTGCGCCAGCATGCAACCGGAACCCTGGCCGGTGTTTTCAGCACTGCCGTCGCCATCGGTACCGGTTATCGCCAGGCGGGCGATCTGGCGAACCTGCTCAGCACGGCCGTGGTTCGTGGTTACGGCCGGGAAATGGAACTGGAGGCTGATCGGCTCGGTGCCGAATACCTGGCGCGGGCCGGGTATGATCCGCAGTCCATGGTGCAGGTGCTGCGCGTGCTCAAGGCGCAGGAACAGTATGCAGCGGCCCGGGCCCGCGAGGCGGGCGAGGAATTTCAGGGCTATCACGGCCTGTTCTCAACCCACCCGGATCACGACACCCGCCTCCAGCAGGTGGTGGGCAGCGCGGCTGCCCTGGGCGCGCAAACCCGCGGCGACGGGCGCAAAGAATTCCATGCTGCACTGGAGGGCGTGGAATTCGGCGACAGCACGCAGAGCGGCGTACGTCGCGGCAATGCGTTCTACCACGAGCCGCTGGGTATCGCGCTGCGCTTTCCGACTGGCTGGCGCATCGAGAACCTGTCCAATGCGGTCATCGGCCATACGGTGGCCAAGGACGCGTTTGTCGTTCTCACCCTGCAGGATCTGAACAAGAAACAGAGTCCGGCGGAGTTTATCCGCGAGCGCCTGGGCATCAAGGAGCTACGCAACGCCGAGCCACTGCAGGTCGATGGGATGGAAGGTTATACCGGCCTGCTGCCGCCGGGGTTTCTTGGCGGGCGCCAGGGCCGGGTCGCGGTGCTGTATAAGGATCGCCAGGCGTTCATATTCCAGGGCCAGGCCGACAAGAACCGCCCTTATCAGGAGGTGGATGCCGACGTGCTGGCAACGGTCAGGAGTTTTCACAGGCTGGCACGGTCAGAAGTCGCCCTGGCGCGGGCACCCCGAATCCGCCTGCACAGGGTGCGTGCCGGCGATACCTATCGGAAGCTCGGGCTCGCCTCGGAACTGCCCAACGATCCGGAAGGCATGTTGCGACTGCTGAATGGTCAGTATCCCGACGGCGAACCGGTTGTGGGTAGTAAGATCAAGGTGGTGCAGTAGAGAATCCCTGGTGCAATCCGTCACGATTGCCACGTGGCGGCTGTGTCAGGGCCTGCCTGGTCCATACGGGGCACAGTGTTCTGAACTAGACTGGATACAGATTGCGCCATTCGTCATTTCGGCCGGCCACTGGGTCCGCCCGGCCGATGCCGGAACGGATCGCGGCAAATAAAAACAAGGGTACCGAGTCCATGGAACAGGAAACCATGCACGACTTCCTCCGTGAAGCGGCGCTGGATTATCACGCCAAGCCATTTCCCGGAAAACTTGAAGTCACCATCACCAAGCCAACCGCGAATGCGCGGGATCTTGCACTGGCTTACAGCCCGGGAGTTGCCGAGCCATGCAAGGAAATTGCGCGCGATCCTGAACTCGCCTACCGCTATACCAACAAGGGCAACCTGGTTGCAGTGATCTCGGATGGCAGTGCAATCCTCGGGCTCGGCAACCTGGGTCCGCTGGCCAGCAAGCCGGTAATGGAAGGCAAGGGTGTGCTGTTCAAGTGCTATGCCGGTATTGATGTCTTCGATATCGAGATCCAGGCGGAAAGTCCGCAGGCATTCATTGATACCGTGGTCCGCATGCACCAGTCGTTCGGTGGCATCAATCTGGAGGACATCAAGGCGCCGGAGTGCTTCGAGATCGAGCGCATGCTCTCTGAATTGTGCAATGTGCCGGTGTTCCACGATGATCAGCACGGCACGGCGATTGTCACCGCCGCGGGCATGCTCAACGCGCTGGAACTGGCCGGGAAGCAGCCTTCCGATGCGCGTGTCGTCTGTCTCGGCGCCGGTGCTGCCGCAATTGCCTGCATGAAACTGATGGTCGAACTGGGCGTAAAAGCCGAGAACGTGCGCATGATAGACCGGTCCGGGGTGATCCATGCCGGGCGCCAGGGTGTGAACCAATACAAAGCGCAGTTTGCTGCCGAAACCAGTGATCGTACGCTGGATGACGCGATCGAAGGTGCGGATGTTTTCCTGGGCGTATCCGGTGGCAACCTGCTGACGGCCCAGCACCTGCAACGCATGGCAAACAAGCCCATCGTGTTTGCCTGTGCCAATCCTGATCCGGAAATCCGGCCCGAAGTCGCGCACTCGCTGCGCAACGACGTCATCATGGCAACCGGTCGATCGGACTTTCCCAACCAGGTGAATAACGTGCTTGGATTCCCGTTTATTTTTCGCGGTGCACTCGACGTTCGTGCGACCTGCATCAATGAAGAAATGAAAATGGCGGCGGTGCATGCCATCCGGGAGCTGGCCAAGGAAGAAGTGCCGCAGGTGGTGCGTGAGGCCTACGATGGCATGGCGCTGGAGTACGGTCCCGAATACATCATTCCCAAGCCCATGGACCCGCGCCTGATCGGCGTGGTCTCTGCGGCCGTGGCGCAGGCTGCCGTGGATACCGGCGTGGCGCTACAGGGCATGCCGGATCACTATCCGCTGACCTGCGTGGCGGATGCGCGGCGTTATATTCCCTGATCGGGTGGCCGCATTCTGCGGTGACCGCCAATCCTTGCTAGAACAACTGCTCCGGCCGCCCGCCTTTCATTAGCGGGCTATCCGGGTGGGCGGTGTGACTCGGGTTGAACTCGGGCTCGGTTCCCTCGACAAACAGCTCAAATACGGCGCTGTTGTCATTCGGCGCGGCGGCTTCGCCGGAGTCGGGGTTGATGCGCATGCTGACGATGCCGTCCGGTTGCTGCAGCAGGGACTCTGGCTGTCCCTGCAGTGCCTTGCGCATGAAGTGTATCCAGATCGGCAGGGCTGCCGTGGAGCCGTACTCGCGTGAGCCCAGGGGCTTTTCCTCGTCAAAGCCAACCCATGCCGTGGCGACCAGTCGGCGGTTGAATCCTGAGAACCACAGGTTGCGGGCATCGTCGGTGGTGCCGGTTTTGCCGGCCAGGTCCTGGCGCCCGAGTGCGCGCGCCTTGGTTGCCGTGCCCCGGCTGATCACGTCGCGCATCAGCGAATTGAGGATATACACCGCCTTGGCGTCCATGACCCGGGGGGCGGGAAGAATTGCCCGTTGGAGTGCGGATTCCGTCAATTCTGTGGCGTCAGTCGCAGCGGGGGCAGCGTCGTCTGCAGTGTCCGTGGCAGCTTGCTCGCTCAGTTGCGTTGGTGCTTGTTCCGCTGGCGTGGAGGGCGGCCGGCAGTCATCGGTGCAGACCTGCAGCGGCTCCGTGACAAACAGTTCCTCTCCTTCGCGCGACAGGACTTTGTCTATAAACCAGGAATCCACGCGGTATCCGCCGTTCGCGAGCTTGGCATAATGGGTCGTCATCTCCAGCGGACTCAGTTTCAGCGTGCCACCGCCGACAGCAAGCTGCAGGTTGCGCGGCATGCCTGCCGTGTCAAACCCGATGTGCTTCAGGTATTCCAGCGTGGCCGATACGCCAACGGCCTGCAGTACCCGCGCTGACACGGTGTTGACGGACTTGTACAGCCCCACCCGCATGCGGGTGGGGCCGCGATTCACGCCGCTGGCGTTGTTCAGCACATGGGCGTTCTGGCTGGTGGAGTCGAACGATTCGACCACCGGCGCGTCATTGAAAATGCTGGCGGCGGTGAACCCGTTTTCCAGCGCTGCGGCATAAATGAACGGCTTGAACGTGGAGCCCGGTTGCCGAAGCGCCTGTGCCGCCCTGTTGAACTTGCTGGCGTTGAAGTCGAATCCGCCCACCAGTGCCCGAATCGCGCCGTTGTCGGGATCCAGCGCCGACAGGGCGCCCTGAATGGCTGGCAGTTGTCCAAGTCGATAACCCTGCTTCGCGACAGCCTGTACACGAATGATGTCGCCCGGGCTGACGACCTCGCCGGCAGTCCTGGGGCTGGCTTCGAGCGTGTCCTCATCAATGTGGCGGCGCGCCCAGCGCAGTCCGTCCCATTCGATGCGCGCTGCACCCTGGCGGGTCCGGATGGTGGCCGATTGCTTGTCCACGGCAGTCACGATGGCCGGGATCAGTCCGCCTATGGTTTCCCGCCCTGCCAGCAGGCGCTCCCATAGATCGTCGCCTGCTGCATCTGGCAAAGGTTCCGGCAGCTTGACGCGCCCTTCGGGACCCCGGTATCCATGGCGGCGGTCATAGTCGATCAGGCCGGCCCGCACGGCCCGGTTGGCATAGGTCTGCAGGTCAGTGTTGAGCGTCGTGATGACATTGTAGCCCTCGGTATAGGCCTGCTCGCCATGGCGTTCGTACATCCAGTCACGCACCATTTCGGCCAGGTAATCAGCCTCTACCTGCGGTTCTTCAAAGTCGTGGATCCGGGCCCGGGCTTCCTGGCTACGGGCGGTTTCCATGGCTTCGCGGCTGATAAAGCCGAGCCGGTGCATGCGTCCGAGTATCCAGTCGCGACGCTGGCGTGCGCGTTCGGGGTTGACGATGGGGTTGTACAGCGAGGGCGCTTTGGGCAGTCCCGCCAGCATGGCCTGTTCCGCAAGATCCAGTTGATCGATGGATTTGCCGTAGTAGCGCTCGGCCGCGGCCTGCACGCCGTGCGCCCGTTTCCCAAGAAAAATCACGTTGAAATAAAGTTCGAGAATCTGCTCTTTCGACATTTCCCGTTCGATCTGCAAAGCCAGGAATATTTCGTTGAACTTGCGTCGAAAGGTGCGCTCGTTGGAAAGCAGGCAGTTTTTCGCCACCTGCATCGTGATCGTGCTGCCGCCACTCTTGATCTCGCCCGTGGCGATCAGTTGTCCGGCAGCACGCAGCAGGCCCGGGATGTCCACACCGTAGTGGTACAGGAAGCGGTCGTCTTCTGCCGCGAGAATGGCCTGTACAAAACTCGGCGGTACTTCATCGTAGCGCACGGGGGTGCGCCGTTTTTCGCCAAAAACCTTGATCAGTTTGTGGTCTGCCGTGTAGACCCGCAACGGGGTTTCCAGCCGTGCGCCGCACAACCCGTCAATGGATGACACATTGGGCGCCAAATAGAGATAAATGCCAGCTATAATTGCAACGGATCCGGCGATCAGCGTAAAGCTGGCCCAGATAAGAAGCCGGATAAAATTAAGCATTGGGTTTGGATTCTTCCGCTGGCTGGGTGTTGATTTTTTGCCGGATAGATCCGGAACGAAAGGCTAATATTAGTCTTCCGGGTGACTCGGGACTAGTCGTAACATTGCATTCCGGAAATTTGCGCTATCCTGAACCCTGATATTTAATGTTTTTACACATATACTTTACATAAGTGTCCGCTAGCTTAAGGAATTTGTCGGGTGGCAGGTCTGTTTAAAAAGGGATCAGTTCCCGTCGTGGGGCTGGATATCAGCTCAACCTCGGTCAAGTTGATTGAGCTCAGTAAAAAGGGCGACCGCTATCGCGTGGAAAGTTACGCGGTGGAGCCGTTGCCACCGAATGCTGTAGTGGAAACCAATATCCAGGAAGTCGGGATCGTCGGTGAAACGATCGAGCGTGTCGTTGCGCGATCCAAGACCAAGCTGAAACACGCGGCTGTTGCCGTCGCTGGTTCCGCCGTGATCACCAAGATTATCGAACTGAATTCGAGCCTTGGTGATTTCGAAATGGAAAACCAGATCAGCGTGGAGGCAGACCAGTACATTCCGTATCCTTTGGATGAAGTCGCGCTGGATTTCTCAGTGGTCGGTCCCTCGCCGCATAACCCGGAGTTGTCCGAGGTGTTGCTGGCCGCCTGTCGCCGTGAAACGGTTGAAATGCGCGAAGACGCGGTGGCCGCGGGTGGCCTGACCTGCAAGGTTGTCGACGTCGAGGCGTACGCCATGGAGCGTGCGGTGCACCTGCTTTCCGGGCAGATTGCGCGCTCTGAAGGGCAGTTGGTGGCCGTAATTGATGTGGGTGCCACCATGACCACCCTGAGTATTCTGCTGGACGGAACCACTATTTATACGCGCGAGCAGTTGTTCGGCGGGAAGCAGCTAACGGAAGAAATTCAGCGCCGCTATGGTCTTTCCCAGGAAGAAGCCGGGCTGGCGAAGAAGCAGGGCGGCCTGCCGGACGATTACGAGAGCGAAGTGCTGGCTCCCTTCAAGCACGCGGTGTTGCAGCAGGTGACGCGCTCATTGCAGTTTTTCTTTGCTTCCGGGCAATACAACGATGTCGATTACATCGTGCTGGCTGGCGGAACGGCATCGATACCAGGCATAGATCGCATGGTGCAGGAAAAAGTCGGAACGCCGACCATTATCGCCAATCCGTTTGCTGACATGTCGCTCAATTCACGCGTGAATGCGACGTCGCTCAGTAGTGATGCGCCAGCACTGATGATCACCTGTGGGCTCGCCATGAGGAGCTTCGACTGATGGCAAACATCAACCTGAGACCCTGGCGTGCGGAACTTCGCGAGGACCTCAAAAACGAATTTCTGGTGATTCTGGGCGGCGTGTTTGGAGTCGGCGTAATTCTTGGTTTGCTGGGCATGTTCATGCTCAATCAGGCCATTGAGAATCAGAATGCTCGAAATGGCTATCTGAAAAGCGAGATCGCCGTGCTTGATAAACGAATCAGGCAAATCAGGCAGTTGAAGAAACAGCGTGAACAATTGAAAGAGCGGATGCGCGTCATTGCCCAATTGCAGGGCAACCGGCCGATCATCGTACGTGTATTTGATGAACTCGCGCGCACCCTGCCGGCCGGTGTGTTCTACAAGTCTGTCACGATGAAGGGTAAGGCGATTACGCTGGCCGGAACCGCGGAATCCAATAACAAGGTTTCCAGCCTGATGCGCCAGTTCGACAAGTCGGAATGGTTCAAGAAGCCCTTGCTTTCCGGTGTGACGGCGAACCCCGGTTTCGGTGAAGAGGCCAATAACTTCACCCTGCGGGTGACGCGGACTGCTCCGGGTGAAGAAGAGGAGCAGGCCAGGCGGAAGGCAAATGCTAAAAAGAAGAAGGGCAAGAAAAAGAAAAGGTAGTCTGGTCGCGGGCGGCAGTGACTTGCATGGCTTGCCCGCCGGGACAGTAACAATTATTCGCTGAGAAGCCTGACGGCAGGGCTTTGGAATTGGCAGGGTTGGAAACAAACCAATGGCAATGAACGCTTCAGAAATTCTTGAGAGCATTCAGAATTTCGATGTAAACGACCTGGATCCGAATGAGATTGGAATCTGGCCCCTGCCAGTGAAAATCTTGCTTTGTGCCATCGTGTTCGCGGCAACTCTGGCCGGTGGCTATTACTTCTTCCTGAAGGACAAGCAGGCCGAACTTGAGAAAGTGCAGGCCACGGAAGTGAAGTTGAAGCAAGCCTTTGAGAAAAAGGCCGGTGAAGCTGCGAACCTCGAAGCCTACAAGGCACAGATCGCGGAAATGAAAAAGACTTTCGGTGGGCTTTTGCGTCAGTTGCCTTCCGACACTGAAGTGCCTGGCCTGTTGGAAGATATCACCGAAACCGGACTGGGCAGCGGGCTTGATTTTCGTTCCATCAAGCTTCAGCGCGAACGGGCCAGGGAGTTTTACGTGGAATTGCCAATCGCGATTCAGGCCAATGGCGGCTATCACGAACTGGCTGCATTTGTGAGCGGTGTTTCATCGCTGCCACGGATCGTCACATTGCATAATTTCAAAATCACGCCGGGCAAGGGTGGCATCCTGCAAATGAGCATCACTGCTAAAACCTATCGCTACAAGGATGGGGCATGATGAAACTACAGGCCTTCCAGATTATCAGTGCAGCAGGAATGGCCCTGCTGCTCACCGGGTGCGGTGGCAGTGATATGGCTGACTTGCGGCGCTATGTCGCGCAGGTGCAGGCGCGCCCCGCGCCGCCCATAGACCCGATGCCTGAATTCAAGCCCTATGAATCATTTACCTATTCTGCAGCGAGCCTGCGCAGTCCGTTCCAGCCGCCACTGAAAGTTGCGCCAACCGATGTCATCCGTTCTGTGGATCCGAATCTCAAGCCAAACCTGAGTCGTCCGCGCGAGTATCTGGAAGAATTCAATTTTGACGCCCTGCGCATGGTGGGCACCCTGGGTATGATCGGCGACACCCAGTGGGCGCTGGTTAACGACGGAACTGGTGGAATTCACCGGGTACGCGCAGGTAATTACGTCGGAAGAAATCATGGTCGCATTGTTGAAATATCAGATGTGGCCGTGTCTGTCATAGAAATCGTGCCGGATGGCAGAGGTGGATGGGTGGAACGCCCGCGCACACTGCCATTGCGGGAAAAAAAGTAGAAAAGGTTGGGGATGGTCATGAACTTCGCTTACGTGTCTCGGCCCGGACGAGCAATTTTTAACTTTCATGGGAGTGGACTTGCCATGCAGCTTTTAGGGCGGCTTATTATTTGCCTGTCGTTGTTCCCGGCAATGACCTGGGCTGTGACCCTGAATAATGTGCAGTTTGCGACCCTGCCGGGCGACCGGCTGGAAGTTCAAATGACCTTTGACGGACAGGCACCAGAGCCAAAAACTTACACGGTTGAAAAACCGGCTGCGCGCATTGCTGTAGATCTGCCAGGCACCAGTAGCGAGGTTGGCAAGTACCACAACCTTGGTTCTGGCAATGCCCGCAGCGTAACCGTGATTGAAGACTCCAGTTCGAACCGCACCCGCATGGTCATCAGCCTGACGGAAATGACCGGCTTTACAACGCGTGTACAGGGCAACCAGTTGTTTATCATGGTTGGTGGGGCTGGTGGTGCTGCAACCACTGCGGTAAGCGCGCCGGCTGGAACCATGGCAGCTACCACTGCGCCGACCACGGGACGCGTCGCGGAAATCAAGAACGTCGATTTCCGCCGCGGTGAGAACGGCGAAGGCCAGGTGATCATCACCCTGTCGCGCCCCGATATTCCGGTGGACCTGATCGAAAGCGGTGGACGTATCCGTGCAGCCTTTGATGGTGCCAATCTTCCCGAGAACCTGCGTCATCGCCTGGATGTGAAAGACTTCGCGACGCCTGTTCAGTACATCGATATCAAGGTGGAAGGTGGCGACCCGGTCATCTACGTGGATCCAACCGGCTATTACGAGTACATCGCCTACCAGGCCGACGAGACCTTCGTGGTAGACGTCAAGCCGATGACCAAGGCCGAGGTTGAGCGCCAGCAGTCGGAAAAATTCCAGTTCACGGGCGACAAACTCTCGCTGAATTTCCAGAGCATTGAAGTTCGTTCGGTTCTGCAGTTGATCGCCGACTTTACCGGCCTGAACATGGTGGCGAGCGACACGGTGAAAGGCAGCATCACGCTGCGCCTGCAGAATGTGCCCTGGGATCAGGCGCTGGATCTGGTCCTCAAAACCAAGGGCCTGGACAAACGCCTTGTCGGTAACGTGATGATGGTGGCTCCGGCTGCAGAAATCGCCGCCCGGGAAAAGCTTGAACTGGAAAACAATCGACAGGTCGAGGAACTGGCGCCGCTGCGCACCGAGTTCATCGCCATACGCTATGCCAAGGCATCGGCCATATCCAAACTGCTGTCCGATGGACAGGGCCTGATGTCCGCGCGGGGTAGCGTCGCTGTGGATGCGCGTACCAACACCCTGCTGATTCAGGATACTGATGACAAAATTGAGAATGTCCGGCAGGCGCTGAAGATTCTTGATGTGGCCGTGCGGCAGGTGCAGGTGGAGGCGCGCGTGGTCACTGCCGATGCGGCTTTCGCTGATGACATCGGTGTGCGCTGGGGCGGATTCGGGCTGGCAAGTGCGCTCGATGAAGACTTCCAGGTCGGTGCCAACCTGAACGCGGTTCAGACCTTGCGCGGTGTGGGTGCCAATGGTCCGGTGCCGACGACAACGGGCGCTACAGATCTTTACGTTGATCTCGCCGCGACACCAGTTGCCGCAGCGCCGTCACGATTCGCGATCGGCCTGTTCAAGGACAAGGGCCTGCTGGAATTTGAAATCTCGGCCCTGCAGAGCACCGGTCGTGGCGCCGTGGTCGCACAACCCAAGGTGATCACCGCGGATCGTAATCCGGCCAAGGT
Source organism: Pseudomonadales bacterium (assembly GCA_041623535.1). Lineage (GTDB taxonomy): Bacteria > Pseudomonadota > Gammaproteobacteria > Pseudomonadales > JBFGWM01 > JBFJWR01. The sequence goes on along the minus strand of JBFJWR010000007.1, from coordinate 5,644 downwards.
GCTGTCCGGTACGGAAATCGCTTATCAGTCCGCCAGTTCCAACGGTACGAATACGAGTTTCAAGACCGCGGCACTGTCGCTGGATGTGACGCCGCAGATCACTCCGGACGGTCGTATTATCATGGATCTGGCCATCAACCAGGACACGGTCGGACCATCGTTCAATGGCGTACCGTCCATCAATACGAACCAGGTGACAACGCAGGTCGTGGTGGACAACGGTGAGACGATTGTTCTTGGCGGTGTGTTCAATACCACCAAGCGCAAGGACATCGTGAAGGTTCCGTTCTTCGGTGATCTGCCCTATATCGGCCGGTTGTTCAGTCGCGAATCGACACGCGACAACAAGAACGAATTGCTGATCTTCGTGACCCCGAAACTGATCGAAGATCTTGAAGTGCAATGATGCAACGGTGCCCGACAATGGCAATGTGTTTCTCATCGGTCCGATGGGAGCCGGCAAAAGCACGATAGGCCGCCTTCTGGCGCGTGAACTGGGACTGGATTATTACGATTCGGACCAGGAAATCGAAAAGCGCACCGGCGCACCCATCGCGCTTATTTTTGACGTCGAGGGTGAGCCGGGTTTTCGCAAGCGGGAAGTGGCCATCATCCGCGAACTGACAGCCCTGAACGGCATCCTACTGTCCACAGGTGGCGGTGCTGTGTGTGATCCCCGTAATCGAAAGAATCTGGCCAGTCGTGGTACGGTGGTTTATCTGCGCGCGAGCGTGGAGCAACAACTGGAAAGAACGCGCTTTGACCGTACGCGTCCATTGCTGCAACAGGACAATGTGGAAGAGGTCCTGCAGCGCCTGATCGCGGAGCGTGATCCCTACTACCAGGAAATTGCAGACGTGATTGTTGAGACCGACAGTCGCAAAGCACGTGCGGTAGCCAACGATATAGCCCGCATCCTCCAAGGCACCGCTTAGAGTCGCCCCTGTTCATGAGCCAGACAGAATCACAGTGTAGTCCCGCCCTCAATGTTGATCTGGGTGCGCGCAGTTATCCCATTTATATTGGCCCTGGTTTGCTTGGCAGCGGCCTGTTACGCAGCCATGTGCCCTCATCGCAGGTCGCGATCGTGACCAATGAGACCATCCGCCCGTTATACGGTGAGCGCGTCGCCCGGGAGCTTGCTGATCTGCAACCGCTGGAGATCGTGTTGCCCGATGGTGAGCGGTATAAGAATCTGGATGTATTCAATGATGTATTGTCGCGCCTGCTCGAGCGCGGTTTCAGTCGCTCTTGCACCCTGGTTGCCCTGGGCGGCGGTGTGATTGGAGATCTGTGTGGATTCGTGGCTGCCAGTTACATGCGCGGTGTCCGGTTCATCCAGGTGCCGACCACCCTGCTTTCGCAGGTTGATTCATCCGTCGGCGGAAAAACCGCGGTGAATCATGCGCTCGGGAAGAATATGATCGGTGCCTTTCACCAGCCGTCTGCTGTGATAGCTGACATTGGAACGCTGGATACGCTGCCTGCCCGTGAAGTTGCTGCAGGTCTGGCCGAAGTCATCAAGTACGGCCTGATCCGGGACCCGGCGTTTTTCGCCTGGCTGGAGGAGCACATGGAATCGCTGGTTGCAGGCGATCCGGCGGCGCGTATTCATGCTGTACGGCAGTCCTGCATTAATAAAGCCGCGGTGGTTGCGGCGGACGAGACCGAGCAGGGTGTGCGTGCACTGTTGAACCTGGGACATACTTTTGGCCATGCGATCGAAACCGCACAGTCCTATCAGGGTCTGCTGCACGGTGAAGCCGTGGCCGTTGGCATGCGTATGGCTGCAGAATTGTCATGCCGCATGGGGCACCTGGTAGCCGCGGATTGCCAGCGCATTATCCGGTTACTGGAGCGCGCAGGATTGCCGGTAGACCCGCCCGAGGATGTGACCGTGACTTCTTTTCAGGAATTAATGCTGCGAGACAAGAAGACCGTGGACGGAAATCTGCGCCTGATCCTGTTGCGAAGTATCGGTGAAGCATATGTTTGTGCAGATGTGCCTGCTGTGAAGCTACAAGCGCTGCTGGAAGATGCCGGTTCCTGGCGGCGGGGCGCCGCAAATGGCTGATCAGGAAACTGCGTTTGCCATGTCGGGTGGTGCGCCGAGAGCCAATGCGGATGCGGCGATTTCCGCGCTGCAGGATGACGACGGCCGCTTCTTCTTCTGGGGTGCCGGCCGTGATACGCAGTTGCGCCTGCTCGGCCACCTGGTTCGCTACAGTGACTTGTTGCTGGTGATGACCGCGCCGGCGGGGGGCGGCAAAACGGCCATGGTTCGCGCCTTCCTGCAATCAGATACCAGCGGTCTGCATACCTGGGCCCTGCAGGCACAGGAGTTCATGAGCGCCGAAGCATTATGGGCGCAGCTTTGTGCGAGCGTGCAGCCGTTGGCCCGCGCGCTGAAGGAGTCCACCGGTGGACGTGTTGCCGCCCTGCGGACCGTGGCGGGGCAGAACCAGGCGGATGGCTTGGTGGGCGTGCTGATTGTCGATGATGCCCATCTGTTGGCGGAGGATGCACTGGAATTTCTCGCGGAAGCGAGTATCGGCCTGAAAGATTCTGACGGCCTGAGAATAGTGCTGGTCGGCGAGCCCGAGTTGCAGGCGCACCTGGATCACTCGCGTCTCATCGAGCGCATGCAGGGCAACTGCCATTACCTGTCGCTGGATCTGCTGGACGAGCAGTCCATGCAGGATTACATCGGCAAACGCCTGGGCAATGTTGGCCTGAGCATAGATATTTTTTCTGCCGACGAGTTGCAGTACATCCTGCGCCAGGGACAGGGGTTGCCGGGCGCCCTGAATGCTGCTGCTGTTCGCATACTGCGCAATGGCGTGCCAGCGGCCGGTGATCGGGCCACGCCGCTGATCCCGCGCGTTCACGCCTATGCCATAGGCGCGGTGCTGTTACTGATCCTAGGAACCTACTTTTACAGCGGCGATGAGTCCGGGCCGGAACCTGGGCCTGACGGTTCCTTGCAGGCACCGACGGTGAAAATGATCAAGCCGCCGCGCATCGTCAGTGCACGGCCGGAACTGGATCGCGAGCTGAAACATGGCGAAGAGATCCCCGATCTTCCGGTGGCCGATCTTGCCAGTCTTGCGCCCATGCCGGTTCCGGAGTCCAGGGAGCAGGCAACCGCCGACAAGCCGAAGCTAGAGCCCGAGCCAGAGCAAAAGCCAGGGCCGGAGCCCAAGGTGAGTACCTTGACCGCGCCCCAGGTGAGCCCGGCGCCGCAGGTACGCAAGCCTGCCGTCGTTGCGAGTCCGCCTCCGGAGTCCGCGCCGAAAGTCACGGCGGTCGCCCCGGCGCCTGCAAAGCCATCTCCGCCCGAGACCGAACCACCGGAACGGGTCGCTGTCACCCTCGCGCCGGACGTGGCACTGGGATCGGCGGCACGCGCAGACAAGGAGCCGACTGCTGAAGAGGTGCGGATGCAGGCGTTTCTGGAAGGTCGCATGCCGCAGCAGCGCACTGAGAGCTGGCTGCTGGAGCAAAGTCCGGGCAGTTACACGGTGCAGGTGCTCGGTGCGCACAACGAGGAGGCCGTGGCAAAGTTCATAGCCGCGCAGGAGCGGCCGGAAGCTTTCATCTATTTCCGTACCCTGCTGAAAGGCAGGGACTGGTTCGTGGTCGTAATCGGTCTGTATGGAAATCGTGCCGAGGCGGTCGCCTCGATACCGGATTTACCCCTGTCTTTGCGTAAAAACCGTCCCTGGGCACGCAGTCTGGAGAGCATTCATAAGGCCATCGTCGAAGACCGGCCCGCCTGAAGCCGTTGTTTGGCGCGGTATACTCTATTTGAATCAATCGCTTGTGGCTGTATCTTGGGTATGTCACAGAGCGTTTGAGAGGCGCGACCCCGACGTGTAAAATTGCCTGCCCTGAATCCGGCGATGATCGTCGCGCAGGCCCTCGCTTTTATTTGTACCCCCCGTCCGGAGGTTTGGATTGCCGTGATGAGCAAGAGTCTCTATCCGCCCGGAGATTACCGCGATAACTGTGGTTTCGGTTTGATTGCCCACATGCAGGGTGAGGGAAGCCATCACCTGTTGCAGACGGCAATCGAGGCGCTGACCTGCATGACGCACCGCGGCGGTATCGCCGCTGATGGCAAGACCGGTGACGGTTGCGGCTTGTTGATGAAACTGCCGGATTCCTTCCTGCGCGCGGTTGTCCTTGAAACGCTGAAAGTGGAACTGCCGGCCAAGTACGGCGTTGGCATGGTGTTCCTGAATCCCGAGGAAACGCTGGCCCAGGCGGCCAGGGCGGAAATCGAGAAGGCACTGGTAGCGGAAGGTTTGCAGGTTATTGGCTGGCGCGTGGTGCCCACCGACAAAAGTATGCTCGGGCGCATTGCCCTGGAGAGCCTGCCGCAATTTGCGCAGGTGTTTGTGCAGGCGCCCGGACTCAGCGAAGAAGACCTGGAAATGCGCCTGTTCATGGCCCGCCGGCTTGCCGAGCAGGCGCTGGTTGGCGATACAGAGTCTTACATCTGTTCCCTGTCAGGCAGGGTGCTGTCTTACAAAGGCCTGATGATGCCGGCAGACCTGCCGAGTTTCTATCCGGACCTCAGTGATCCCCGCCTGGAGACTGCGATCTGCGTGTTTCACCAGCGCTTTTCCACCAACACCCTGCCGCGCTGGCCGTTGGCCCAGCCCTTCCGGCTGCTGGCTCATAACGGTGAAATCAACACCATCCAGGGCAATCGTAACTGGGCGATGGCGCGTCGCCGCCTGTTTGCAAGCGAGCGCATCGAGGGCCTGGATCGGATTGAAACGCTGGTCAACCGCACTGGCTCGGACTCTTCAGCCATGGATAACATGCTGGAAGTGCTGGTTGCCGGGGGTATGGACCTGTTCCGCGCGCTGCGCCTGATGGTGCCGCCGGCCTGGCAGAACGTCGACACGCTGGATCCTGCACTGCGTGCCTTTTATGAATATAACTCCATGCACATGGAGCCCTGGGACGGTCCGGCGGGCGTGGTCCTCACCGAAGGTCGCCATGCGGTATGCATGCTGGATCGTAACGGCCTGCGCCCGGCACGCTGGGTCATTACCAAGAATGGCTACATCACGCTGTCTTCAGAAATTGGCGTGTATGCCTATCAGCCGGAAGATGTCGTGGCCAAGGGGCGCGTCGGTCCGGGGCAGATACTGGCCGTGGACACGGAAACCGGCCGGGTGCTGCATACCGATGACGTCGAAGACCGCCTCATGAACGCGCAGCCCTATAGTCGCTGGTTGCGGGAAAATGCGATTCGGATCGAAGCGACCCTCGAGGAAGAGAGCGAAGGTCTGCAGCGTCTGAGTGCCCAGGAACTCCAGGTCTTTCAGAAAATGTTCCTGGTCAGCTTTGAAGAGCGTGACCAGGTCATCCGGCCGCTGGCAGAGAACGGCCAGGAGGCTGTCGGGTCCATGGGCGATGACACCCCGATGCCGGTGTTGTCCACCCAGGTGCGCTCGCTGTATGACTATTTCCGCCAGCAGTTCGCCCAGGTCACCAATCCGCCGATCGATCCGTTGCGCGAATCCATCGTCATGTCGCTGCAGACCTGCGTCGGGCGCGAGCGCAACGTCTTCACCGAGACCGAACAGCACGCGCAGCGACTGGTGTTGAACACACCGGTGTTGTCGGT
>JBFJWR010000006.1:0-24572 GCA_041623535.1 Pseudomonadales bacterium | reverse complement strand
CCTGCGTGGCATCGCGGCTGAGTGTGGTCTCAAGGCCGGCAGCATTTATTACCACTTTTCTTCCAAGGACGAAATTCTTGCCGAAGTCCTCGATTTCGGTATCCAGCAGTTGCTGCAGAATGTGCGTGCGGCGGTGGAAGAAGCGGGTGACCAGGCACCGCAGGCCCGCATCCGCCAGGCGATACGTACCCACCTGAAATGCTCGCTGGAGTTCGGTGACTTCACGGCGACCAATATCCGCGTTTATTCGCAGGCACCGCGTGAGATCCAGGAACGGGCACTGGTGGCGCGTCGGCGCTACGAGGATTACTGGAAGGGGCTGTTCACGGCCGCGCAGGAGGCCGGCGAGATACGCCCCGACATCGACCTGAGCATCGCCAGGTTGTTCCTGTTTGGCGGCATGAGCTGGACGCTGGAGTGGTACCGGCCCGGTGGCGCCAGTGCCACGCAACTCGCCGATGCATTTGCTGACATGCTTTTTCATGGCATGACCCCAAAGACCGGGAACTGACCGTTTGGAATACTCAAGCCTGGCGCTGGAGCGTGCCGAGAACGGCGTGGTCACGCTGCGCCTGCAGCGTCCGGAAGTGCACAACGCGCTGAGCCTGGCGCTGATTCGCGAGTTGCGCCATGCATTCGAATCCATGGCCGCCGATACAACGGTTCGTGTGCTGGTGCTGACCGGTAGTGGTGCGAGTTTCTGCGCCGGTGGCGACCTGGGCTGGATGCGCGAGATTGCTGCGCAAAACCGCGCACAACGGATTGCGGAAAGCTCCGAGCTGGCCAGCATGCTGGCATTGTTGAATGAGCTGCCCTGTCCGGTCATCGCCCGGGTGAATGGCCCTGCCTATGGCGGCGGGGTGGGGTTGTTGTCCTGTGTGGATATCGCGATCGCGGATGAGCAGGCAAAGTTTGCGCTGACCGAAGTGCGGCTTGGACTCATCCCGGCCACTATTTCTCCCTACGTGCTGGCCCGCATCGGGGAACCGGCCGCGCGGCGCTGGGTTTTGAACGGCAGCCGCTTTGATTGCGCCGAAGCATGCCGGATCGGACTGCTCGCGCACAGCGTGCCGGCCAGCGAACTGGATGCCGCCGTGGAGCAACAGGTGCAGGCATTTTTGCAGTGTGCGCCCGGTGCGGTGGCATCCGCCAAGCGGCTGCTGCACTTCGTGAACACCCATGACATGGCCACCAACCGGGCGCGTACGCCGGAGTTCCTGGCCGATACCTGGGAAACCGACGAGGCCCGTGCCGGGATCGCTGCTTTCCTGGAAAAGAAACCACCACCCTGGCGCCAGTCATGACCCTGCGTATTGCCTTCCTGGGGCTGGGTGTCATGGGCTATCCCATGGCCGGGCACCTCGCACGCGCCGGTCACACGGTCACCGTCTATAACCGGACCGCTGCGCGGGCGCAGCAATGGTGTGCGGAATATTCCGGTACCCGTGCTGAAACCCCGTTGGCTGCAGTGCGCGACTGCGAGTTCGTGATGAGCTGTGTTGGTAACGACGCGGATGTGCGGGACGTGTTGCTGGGCGGGCAGGGCGCACTGGCGGGGATGCGACCGGGCGCCTTGCTGATCGATCACACCACGGCATCGGCAGACCTGGCGCGGGAACTGTCGCTGGCCTGTGCCGAGCGCGAGTGCGAGTTTCTGGATGCGCCGGTCTCTGGTGGCCAGGCGGGCGCCAGCAAGGGTGCGCTGAGCATCATGTGCGGTGGCCAGCCGGAAGCCTTCGCGCGCGCTGAACCGGTTTTGCAGCATTATTCCCGTGCCGTACGCCTGATGGGCCCGGCGGGTTCTGGTCAACTCACCAAGATGGTCAACCAGGTCTGTATCGGTGGCCTGCTGCAGGGCTTGAGCGAGGCCATCCATTTCGCCGAGCGTGCCGGCCTGAATGTGCCCGCAGTGATGGAAGTCATCGCCAGTGGCGCGGCGCAAAGCTGGCAGTTGGAAAATCGCGCGGACACCATGCATGCCCGCGAATTCGATTTCGGTTTCGCCGTCGACTGGATGCGCAAGGATTTTGCCATCGTGCTCGAGGAAGCGCGCCGCAACGGGGCCCAGTTGCCGGTCACTGCACTGGTCGACCAGTTCTATGCCGATGTGCAGGCAATGGGTGGTGGTCGCTGGGATACCTCCAGCCTGATTCGCCGGCTGGACACGGACGTGGACTGACTCCCATCTGGCGACTGTATAAATGCGGCACACGGTTCGGATGCGAATGGCGCTTGCGTGAATGCAGCAGACCTCTTCCTTAAAAATGAAGAGGAGTGGGTTTGTCGCAGGTCGGCCAGCTTGGCGAGCGCGCTTCTCTCAATCTCCACCGCCATCCATGGCGGCTCCGAAGGCGGGCAGCGCTCTCTTGGTACATCCATGTACCGTTCGCGCTGACGCCCGAGAAACGCGCTCCCCAAGCCGGCCTTGTTCAAGTGCTTGTCGGCAATGCGCTTTTGCAGATGCCGGCGATACTGCGCTTCTATTCCCCGGTTTTTCGATAGCTTTTACGAATCAGCGCAGCGAGATTGCGGAAGCAGGGTTTGCGCTGCGAGGAGCCGCGGAATACCAGGCCGATCTCGCGTTCCGGGCCGGGCTTGCGAAACGGCAGGTAGCGGATGCCGCGGCTTTCCGCCTGTTCCCGGTGACAGGCGAGATCAGGCATCAGCGTGATGGTTTCCCCCGCCTGCACCATGTAGCGCAGGGTCTCAAGGCTGGTGGCGCGCAGGTCGGCGTTTTCCATGGAGCCTGCAGACTTGCAGACATCCAGCGCCTGGTCGCGCAGGCAGTGACCGTCTTCCAGTAGCGACAGGCGTTCGCCGTCGATGTCTTCCAGCTTGAGATTGCGTTTCTTCGCCAGCGGATGCAGTTCCGGTACTGCCAGGTGAAAGGGTTCGTGGAACAGCGAGATGGCTTCCAGGCTGGTATGCGCGTGTTCAGCGGGGATCGGCAGCGCCAGGATCAGCACGTCGCATTTTCCGTCATGCAGCAGCTGTAACAGTGGCAGTGTCATGGCCTCGGTCAGGCGCAGTTCAAGGTTCGGATACTGCTGCTTGATCGGCCGGATGATGCGCGGCAACAGGTAGGGGGCCAGGGTCGGGAAGATGCCGATGTGCAGCGTGCCGGACATCGGGTCCAGGTATTGCTGGGGAATTTCCGCGAGGGTGCGTACCTCGCCCAGCACCCGGCGTGCCTGGGTCACCACTTCCTGTCCGACCGGCGTCAGCATCACCTTGCGCTGGGTTCGTTCGATCAGTTGTACGCCCAGCGTTTCCTCCAGCTTTTTGATCTGGGCGCTCAGTGTCGGTTGACTGACGTTGCAGGCCTCGGCGGCCTTGCGAAAGTGACGCAGGTCGTCAACGGCTACCAGGTATTCCAGGTCTCGCAGGTTCATGGGTTCCTCCTGTATGCCAGCCCCCGCGGAATCAGGGAGCGCATGTCCTCGATTCATAAGATAGACAAAACCAATCAAAGAACAAATATCAATCTATTGGATATATCATCCCCGATTCGCCATTATGATCGCGCAACACGGCAATAGCCGTACATATTCAAACCGCAACGATGGAGATATGCCATGAAACTGGAAAGTAAAGAAGGCCAACGCGTACCGTCCGTGACCTTCCGAACCCGTAACGGGGACGCCTGGGCCGATGTGAAATCCGATGACCTGTTCAAGGGGCGCACCGTGGTGGTGTTCTCACTGCCGGGCGCGTTCACGCCGACCTGTTCCTCTACCCACCTGCCACGCTACAACGAGCTGGCGCCGGCACTGCGTGCCGCGGGTGTGGATGAGATCGTCTGCCTGTCGGTCAATGACGCTTTCGTCATGAACGCCTGGGCTGCCGATCAGAACTGCGAAAACATTACCTGTCTGCCGGATGGTAACGGCGAGTTCAGCGACGGCATGGGCATGCTGGTGGACAAGGCCGATATTGGTTTTGGCAAGCGCTCCTGGCGCTACTCCATGCTGGTGCGCGACGGCGTGGTGGAGAAAATGTTCATCGAGCCGAACAAGCCGGGCGACCCCTTTGAAGTGTCGGACGCTGACACCATGCTGCGTCACCTGGTGCCCGACGCCGTACAACCGGCTGACGTAACCATCTTCACCAAGCCGGGTTGTTCGCACTGTGCACGCGCCAAGCAGCTGCTGGCCGATGCGAACATGCGCTACGAGGAAGTGGTGATGGGTCGTGACGGCGTGAGCTACGCCACCATTCGCGCCGTGAGCGGCGAGGCGACCGCACCGCAGGTGTTCATCAATGGCGCCCGGATCGGCGGTGCTGACAAGCTGGCGGAGTTCCTTGCCGGAGGAAGTGCCTCGCGCGCTGCCTGATCCCGGAGCAGTAAAAAAGCCGGGCCCCTCACAGGGCCCGGCTTTTTTTTGTTTCCAGGATTATTTCCGGGATTGTGTCCGGGCCGGTGCCCGGAGATTGCGGCAAAAGAACCTGTCAGTGTCGCGCCAGGTCTGTCGCCAGTGAATCGCGGACGGCCTGGGGCAGATCGCCCGAGTTGTAGCCGTAGTTGGGGTGCTGGCAGCCAAACTCGACCGGTTCGCCATTCAGAAATGCGCTGATGGTGTTGCCGTCCAGCTCAAAGCGCAGGAAATGCACTGCGGACGTCTTGACGTCATCCGAGCGTTCCATGTCTTCGTCGGCGATGGCAAACAGTGGTGGCTGGTCTCCGACCTTCAGATAAACCTTGTGCTCGATGTCTTTCAGGTACTTGAGTTGTACGTCGCGTTCGGTGGCATCTTCATACTCGATCAGCATGGTGGCCTTGAAATTGCTGCCGTCCGGAATCAGCGGGTTATAGGCAGACAGTTCATCGGCGATGCCTTCGGCAGAAGTGGTTTTCTCGATGCGCAGGATTTCCATGATCTGGTAAAAGATCGTGTCGCGGTTCTCGAACAACAGCGTGACATGCTCGCCGATGGCAACCTTGCGGTCTTTCTTGATTTCTATGGTGCGGGCACGGAAGTCGTTGCGCTGCACTTCGTAATCGCTCAGGGACAGCAGTTCTTCGCTGGATATCAGGTTCACCATGATTTCAGTTTCCTCTCTGGCGCGGGCAGGCGCTAAATATCGTATGCGCGTCGCAACAGGGTGATCGGGTGCGGCGGCTCGTAGTCGTCGCCCTTGGCGTGGGCAATGTGGGATCCGGCGAGCGGGCAGTCGCTGGTATATTCATCCGGGTCGAAATCCGTGACCTGGCGTACCACCGGGCGCACGATTTTCATGCTGGTTTCGTGGGTTTCCTTGCGTACGGCGTAGCTGCCGTCGTGGCCGGAACAGCGTTCTATGGTTTTCATCTCGGTACCCGGAATCAGCGACAGGATTTCCTGCGTCCGGGGGCCGATGTTCTGCACCCGCTGATGACACGCGGCCTGGTAGGCGACCTTGCCACCCGGCGTGGAAAAGTCGGTATTCAGCAAGCCGGCCTTGTGCCGGTGCGAAAGGTATTCGAAGGGGTCAAAAATCCGCGCGGCCACTTCTTTTACATCGTCATCGTCGGGGAACAGCAGTGGCAGTTCCTGGCGGAACATGAGTACGCAGGACGGGATGGGCGCCACGATATCCCAGCCATCGCGGATGGCTTCCAGCAGGATCGGGATATTCACGTTCTTCTGCTTTTCCATGGCTTCCAGGTCGCCATTTTCCAGCTTGGGCATGCCGCAGCAGACCTCGCGCATGATCAGCTTCACCGGGATGCCGTTGTGTTCGTACACGCGGACCAGGTCCTCACCCATTTCCGGCTTGTTGTAGGTGCCGTAACAGGTGGCATACAGCGCGACCTTGCCAGAGGTCGGACCTGCCGCCTGCGGTTCCACGCCCAGTGGCGAGTGCTTGGTCGGGTGCAGGCGATTGCGGATGTGGTTCTGCGTGTATCTGGGCAGATGTGCTTCGCGGTGCACGCCGAGGGTTTTCTCGAGGACGGCGCGCAACGGGGGTGATTCATTGGTCGCATTGGCGAGTTGGTTGATCACGGGAATGGTGGCCAGGGCGCCTACCTTGTCGGGTGACGAGAAAACCGCGTCACGCAGCGAGGCGCCTTCTTTCTTGTGCTGTATGGCCTTGCCCCGCAGCATCAGCTTGGGGAAGTCGATCGCCCATTCGTGGGGCGGTACGTAGGGACACTTGGTCTGGAAACAGAGGTCGCACAGATAGCAGTCGTCGACGACCTGCTTGTAGTCCTGCTTGCTGACGCCATCGACTTCCATCGTGGAGGATTCGTCAACGAGATCGAACAGGCGCGGGAATGAATTGCACAGACTGACACAGCGCCGACAGCCGTGGCAGATGTCGAAAACACGCTCGGCTTCCTGGTTGAACGAGTCTTCGTTCCAGTATTCCGCTTCTTTCCACTGAACCGGGTGGCGCGTCGGCGCCTCCAGGCTGCCTTCACGAATTTTCTTCTCGGTCACCGGGATTCTCCTTTACCTGCAACTATCTGCGATCAGCAACACGCGCGCGCAAGGAAAGCGCGAAAGGAGGGGCGGCCCGGACGGGCCACCCCGAGGTCCGGTTCAGCCAGCGAGGAATTCGTCCAGCGCTTTCTGAAACTTGCCTGCGTGGCTGCGTTCAGCCTTGGCCAGCGTTTCGAACCAGTCGGCTACTTCGTCGAAGCCTTCTTCGCGAGCGGTCTTCGCCATGCCGGGGTACATGTCGGTGTACTCATGGGTTTCGCCATGCACGGCAGAGCGCAGGTTCAGTTCCGTGCCGCCAATCGGTTGGCCGGTGGCCGGGTCGCCGACTGCTTCCAGGTACTCGAGGTGACCATGCGCATGGCCGGTCTCGCCTTCAGCGGTGTTGCGAAACAAGGATGCCACTTCCGGATTACCTTCCACGTCGGCTTTTGCAGCAAAGTACAGGTAGCGGCGATTGGCCTGGCTTTCGCCAGCAAAGGCAGCAGCCAGGTTCTCGGCGGTCTTCGAACCTTTCAGTTCCATAACACGTTCCTCAGTTGATGATTTCGGACTGGCCGTGAGGCCACGGCTCTATTGTGGATGGCTACCGGGGCGGGTTCAACAGAGTGTGACTATTCCTGTGATAGGAAAACCCTGGTCAGGCCTGCGCTTTCTGCAGATCGGTGGCCCAGCGGGCATAGAGCAGTGCCGCGCTGAACAGGGCGATCGCCAGCAGTGCTTCGGCCAAACCCCAGTACAGGTAGGCGGGGCGGTTGGCGGTCAGCACGCCCTGTATGAAATAAATCATCGACAGGAAACACAGCCAGAGATGGGTGCGGGGATTGGCGCGGAACAGGCCGGGCAGGAAGCACAGCAGCGGCGTGGTCTGGAACAGCCAGATGGTCACCGGGTTGCTGCCGGCCGGCGTCACCTGGAAACTCATCAGCGTCAGCATCGCGTACAGCAACAGCCAACTGGCGACTGCCGCGCGCCGGGAGAGTTGTACGCGGTTGCGCAGGGCGTCGTAAGGGTCGGTCATGGTGATGCTCATACAGCGGAAAGGTCGGGTAACGCGAGCGCCAGGCGGCCCAGGCGCCGGCCCAGGGCGACAGCCAGTTGTTTCTCTTCGGCGTCGAAAGGGCGCTTGCCATCGACGCCGCTGACCCGCGTGGGGCCATAGGGTGTACCACCACCCTGCGTAGTGGCCAGTGCTTTTTCTGTATATGGAATGCCGGTGATCACCATGCCCTGATGCAGCAGTGGCAGCATCATGCTGAGCAGGGTGGTTTCCTGGCCGCCGTGCAGGGTGCCGGTGGCCGTGAACACGCCTGCCGGTTTGCCGTTCAGTGCACCGGACAGCCACAGGTCGCTGGTGCCATCGAGAAAATACTTCAGCGGTGCCGCCATGTTGCCAAAGCGGGTCGGACTGCCCAGTGCGAGCCCGTGACAGTGACGCAGGTCGTCTGCCGTGCAATACGGTGCACCGCTATCAGGGATATCTGCCTCCGTCGCTTCACAGTTCGCCGAGACTTTCGGTACCGTGCGCAGGCGTGGTTCGATGCCATCGACGCTCTCGACGCCCAGTGCAATCTGCCGGGCCAGGTCGCGAACGGCTCCATGCAGGCTGTAGTACAGCACCAGTACGTAGGGGGATTCCGCCATGTCAGAGAATCTCCAGCACGTTCTCGGGAGGACGCCCCAGCGCGGCTCGCCCGTTGGCAACGACGATGGGTCGTTCGATCAGGATCGGGTGTTCCGCCATGGCATCGATCAGCGCGCTATCCTTGAGTTCCGGGTTCTGCAATCCAAGCTCCTTGTAGATTTTCTCGCCCTTGCGCAGCAGTTCACGCGGTTGCAGGCCCAGCAGTTTCAGCAGTTCGCGGATGCGGGCCCGGCTCGGCGGGTTCTCCAGGTACAGTACGATCTCTGGCTCAAGGCCTTGATTCCGCAGCAGTTCAAGCGTCTGTCGCGACTTGGTACAGCGGGGATTGTGATATATGTTTAATGAAGACATGTCTGAAATTCCGCACTCGTGTCAGGGGGTGGATTGTAGCGGCAGGCGGGCATGCGCCGAAAGGGAGACGTGCCGGGCATGGATATTCAGTCTGAACTGAGAAACGGTTACCGCTTCCTGCGGTTTTTGCTGGTGCGCTTTCAGCAGGACAATTGCCCCAGCCACGCGGCATCCCTGACCTACACCACGCTGTTTGCCGTCGTTCCCATGCTGACCGTGACCTACTCGGTGCTGGCGCTGGTGCCGGAGTTCGCCGGTGCCGGTGATGTCATCCGCGAATTTGTGCAGCAGAACGTGTTGCCGGGTGCGGACGCCTCGGTATCCGAGCATCTCGAATCCTTTGCCCAGCAGGCGCGCAAGCTGACCACCCTGGGCGTGGCTTTCCTGTTCGTGATCGCATTGCTGATGCTCTACAACGTGGAGCGGGCGTTCAACAATATCTGGCGGGTGGCCGAGCCGCGGCGCGGCGTGTCCAGTTTCCTGATGTACTGGGCGGTGCTGAGCCTGGGCCCGTTGCTGGTCGGGCTGGCCTTCGTGCTCAGTTCCTACCTCTGGACCCTGCCGATCATGACCGACGTCAGTGGCGGGCTGGGGCTCAAGCAGCAGGTGATTGCCCTGTTGCCTACGGTGCTCGGCCTGGTGGCCTTCACATTGCTTTTCGCTGCGGTGCCGAATACGCGGGTGCCGGTGCGTCACGCCCTGCTTGGCGCGCTGCTGGTCAGCTTTGCGTTCGGGCTCGCCAAGGAAGGGTTCCAGTGGTTTGTCGCCAACTTTCCCACCTATCGCCTGATCTACGGCACGTTTGCCGCGGTGCCGATTTTCCTGGCCTGGGTATATGTGTCCTGGGTAATCATCCTGTTTGGCGCGATCCTGGTGCGCAGTATTTCGATTTACCGGCGCTTCGAAGTGCAGGCGCCGTATCCGCCGTTGATCGGCTGCCTGGCAGTGATCGAGTGCTTCTGGCAGCGCCAGCGCGACGGCTTGTCCTGCAGTGAAGAGGATCTGCTGGAAACCGTGCATGGCCTGACCCAGGACACCTTTGACATCTATGCCAATGCGCTGCTGGATGCCTGTATCATCCGGCGCACCGATGATGGCGAATTCGTGCTGACCCGCGATCTGGCGCAGATCCGGCTGAGTGACCTGGTGCGCATGTTGCCCTGGCCATTGCCGCCGGAAAACGAGTTGGCCGAGGCACTGCGCGCCCGCTTCGGCTGGTATGGCGAAGTGCGTGAACTGTTCGTGGATCTGGACGGACTCATGCGTCAGCGCCTCGGTGGTTCCCTGACAGAACTGTTCCAGCGCAGCGAGAAACGGCGCGTCGTGCGCCTGGCGCCGGGAGAGGCATGAACCACCGGGCGAATTGGCTGCGTGGCATCCTGCCAGTCCTGCTGGCCGCGTTGTTATCCGGCTGCAAGCCATCGCAGCCACCCCTCGATTTCCTGCCACTGGACGGCCCCGGTTCGGCACTGCAGGAGCACGCCGGCAAGTGGCTGTTCATTAATTACTGGGCCGAGTGGTGCAAACCCTGCCTCGAGGAGATTCCGGAACTCAATGCGTTTCACCGCAAGCACAGCGGCACGCGAGCCGAAGTGTTTGGTTTGAATTACGACAATCTGCAGGATGATGCCCTGCGCAGGATCAGCGACAAACTGGATATCCGCTTTCCGGTCTTGCGCAGTCCGCCGGATCGTATCCTTGCCGGGCAGCGTCCGGAAGTCATGCCGACAACGTACGTGATCGGCCCGGATGGTCGCCTGCACGGTACATTACTCGGGCCGCAGTCACAGGCAGACCTGGAACAGGTGATTTCAGCGGTGCCCGACGCTGCGGGAAGCTGATGGGAAAGCTCTGCCTGCACGGATATGTCAGCGGCCGGGTGCAGGGGGTCTGGTTTCGCGGGTCCACCCGGCAACGGGCGCGTGCCAGCCAGATCACCGGCTGGGCGCGCAACCTGCCGGATGGCCGCGTGGAAGTCCTGTTGTGTGGTGAAGAGGCTGCAGTGCGCGCACTGGAAGCCTGGTTACGCAGGGGGCCACCGGCGGCGCGTGTCGATCGCGTGCAACTCGAATCCGTGGACTGGCAGGACGTTTCGGATTTTACGACTGGATAGCAGCCTGTTGAGAAGCTGTTGGACGAAGTCGTGTTTACTTCGGCAGTCACTCGGAAAAGGCCGGCTTGGGGAGCGCATTTTCCGGGCGTCAGCGCGAACGGTACATGGATGTACAAAGAGAGCGCTGCCCGCCTTCGGAGCCGCCATGGATGGCGGCGGAGATTTAGGAATATGCGCTCGCCAAGCCGGCCGACCTGCGAGAGACCCCCCGGTTTCCAACCATTGGAACCAAACGTCAGAGCCGCTAAGTTAAGTGCCGTTTACTGAAGAACGCAGCTTTTTGATAACCACCGTCCGTGGCAATCCCGGTCAGTAACCGGCTGCTGAAAACGGCGTTTTACGCTTGTTTCGACAACTTTTTCAGTCGTGCTGCATCCGTCCATGCATCGATTTTCAGCAGCAGTGCGGGCAGGAAGAACAGGTCGAAGAGCAGGGCGATGACGATGGTCATGCCGACCATCAGGCCCATCAGTGCATTCACGTTGAAAGCCGAAGTCGCGAGGATGAAAAAGCCGGTGGCCAGCACGATGGAGGTGGTCAGCAACGGACTGCCCACGGTGCGAAACGAGTACTCCACGGCACCACGGGCGCTGGTGCCGTTGCGAATCGCGCGCATGTACTTGCTGAGAAAATGCACCGTGTCGTCGACGACGATCCCGAGGCTGATGCTGAAAACCACGGCGACCGCCAGGTTGACCTCGGCGACGAACATGCCCCAGATGCCAAAGGCCATGGCGGCCGGGAAGGCGTTGGGAATCACGGAAATCAGGCCGTATTTCAGCGACCGCAGCGCGATCATCAGGGTCAGCGAAATCAGCACCAGCGCCACCACCGAGCCGGTCATCATGCTGTAGATATTGCGTTGCCCGATGTGCGCGAACATCAGCGACACGCTGGAGCCGGTGGTCTGCAGTTCCGGAATGTTGGCAGCCATCCAGTCCTGGGCCCGTTCCTCCAGCGCGATGAGCTCCTTGGCCCGCTGGCCGCGCACGCTTGCCGAGATCCATAACGCGGACTTGTCAGCGTTCAGAAAGTTGGCAAGGTCCAGGCCAAAGGGCAGCGACATTTCGTACAGCAACAGGTACTGGGATGCGAGTGGCCGACTGTCGGGCAGGCGATACCAGTCCGGGTCGTCGCCATGCAGATTCCTGTTCAGGCGCTTGATGACATCGGTATAGGTGCGCACGTAAGGGACTTCGGGCTGGGCGCGGTACCAGCCGACGAATTTTTCCACCTTCTGCAGGAACGCCGGTTCATTCACGCAGTTTGGCGCGCCACAGTCGAGTGCATAATTGATGACGTCAAATCCGGTCAGGCGGTCTTCGAGGAAGTCCGCTGCCTGGCGAAACTCCAGGCTCTCGTCGAAATAGGTTTTCGTGTTGTCGGTGAGTTCATTGCGTGGGATGAAGGCAACGATGATCGTGACCAGGGCCAGCGAACCCCAGAAAAGCAAGTTGGTATGGCGCACGACCCAGCCTCCCAGGCGGGCCATGGCTTCGCCGCCGAGCGGCGCGCGCACGGACCGGCGAGTCGGCAGGGCCAGCACGATAGCCGGCAGCAGGCCGATGCTGAACCAGAAAGCCGCCATGACGCCAAACGCCGAGATGGTCCCCAGTTCCGCAAAGGGCGGCGAATCGCTGAAATTTGCGCTGGCAAAGCCGATCGCCGTGGTGAAACTGGTCAGGAACAGCGGTTGCAGGTTGATCTTCATGCTTTCGCGCATGGCCTCGAGTTTTTCCTGGCCGTCCGCCACGTTGCGCAGGTACAGAGACAGCAGGTGCACGCCATCGGCCACCGAAAGGGTCAGGATGATGATCGGTGCCGAGATGTTCACCTGGTTGAGTGCGAAGTTGATCCAGCCGGTAAAGCCCATGGTGCTGAGAATGGAAAGAACGATCACGATCACGATGCCGACCACGGCGGGGATCGAACGCAGCAGCAACCACAGGAACGCCAGCACGGCCAGGAACATGGCCGGCACCAGGGTCGATGCGTCGGTGATGGCGAGCACATCGAACCAGTAGTTGATCGGCAGTACGCCGACGAGGTGCACTTCCAGGTCGGGCTGGCGCTTTTGCAGCGCATCGCGAATCTCGTGCGCCCGGGCCATTACGTCGTAGGTTGCCTTGCCGGATTCTCCGTCCGGTAC
Source organism: Pseudomonadales bacterium (assembly GCA_041623535.1). Taxonomy (GTDB): domain Bacteria; phylum Pseudomonadota; class Gammaproteobacteria; order Pseudomonadales; family JBFGWM01; genus JBFJWR01. Next base: position 11,892 of record JBFJWR010000006.1, on the reverse strand, counting down.
CTGCGCGCGGATATTCACCAGTGTCACGTCGCCGCGGGGTGAAATCGCGCTGTTCACCAGCGTTGGCTCGGACAGCGCGATTTCGCGGATACGTTGCAGGTCGGCGTCGGTCAGTGAAAGTGCGTCCTCGTACAGGTTGGCGACGGTCAGGTCGTCTTCTTCTGCCTCGGTGTGCTGGTAATTGGCCAGCGAATCCACGCGGATGGAATACGGGAAGGTCCAGCCCTCTGCGGTCAGCCATTCAATGCTGTCCAGGGTTTTCCGGGTGAAGACATTGCCGTCCTTGGGAGCCAGCACGAAGGCGACGTTATCAACCTTGGTAAACGTGCCTTCGATGTACTTGTGTGCGACCAGCTGCGGATTGTCGTCCTCGAAGAAAATCTCGTAGTTGCTGTCGAAGTAGAGGTTCTGTGCGCCGTGCAGCAACAGTCCTGCCAGCAGTACCGAAAAGATCGCGGTGATCCAGCGAAAGCGGATCAGGAACAGGGCTATGCGGTCATTCATCGGGGTTCGCCTGGCAACGCGGTACTACAAGGTTGTCAGTATATGTAAGGAGTCCCCCGTGCGGCATGGCAAAAACACAGGAAAGGCGGGGTAACGAGATTCGGTGTGCGCAGGGATTTGGTTGGTGCCGGGTCATCGCTGAAGTCGAGCCGACGCAAAGCGCGGCAGGCTTACTCCCAGTGCCGGTCCCAGGCGGAAAGTACCCGTTTCGGATACCAGGTTTTGCCGAGACTGCCGTTGTAGCGAGCCAGGGCGCGAACCACGTTGCCTTTTTCGCGGTCCAGGTAGAAACGCAGAATGGTGCAGCCGTAGCGCAGGTTGGTGTCTATATCGACCAGGCTGTCGTCATCCCGGCCGATCTCTTTCTTCCAGAATGGCATGACCTGCATAAGCCCCTGTGCGCCGGCGCTGGACAGGGCGAAACGGTTGAAAAGGCTCTCGACGTGGATAAGCGCCAGTACCAGTTCCGGCAGCAATCCGGCGCGACGGGCCTCGCGGTGCACGCCGCGAACAATGTGCAGGCGTTCGTCATCTTCCTTGACGTAGCGTTGCATGCGCGTCGACTTGTCGAGAATCCAGACGTCGGCCTCGAACTGGTCGATGAATCCGTGTTCGTCCTCGGCGGCTTCGCGCAGCAACTCGGCGAGTTCGGGGTCATATTCCTGGGCCATGGCCAGGGAACTGGCCAGGAGCAGGAGCGTGCAGAGGAATAGTCGCATGGAACTCAGAGCGCCGTGGTGCTCATGCGTTCACGCAGGAAGGCGAGCGCGTTCTCCACCGGTACGTCTTCGCTGGCTTCCGCGGTGCGCGCCTTGTATTCCAGCGTGCCGGCTTTCAGGCCACGATCGCTGATCACCAGGCGGTGCGGTATGCCGATCAGTTCCAGGTCGGCAAACTTCACTCCCGGACGTTCCTGGCGGTCATCCATCAGCACATCGACACCTGCTTCCAGTAGCTGGGCATACAGTGATTCAGAGGCCTCCCGTACTGCTTCTGACTTGTGTGCCATCAGCGGCACCAGTGCCAGTTCAAAGGGGGCGATGGCCGCTGGCAGCGTGATCCCCGCAGCATCATGATTCTGCTCAATGGCTGCTGCCACTACGCGGGATACGCCGATGCCGTAACAGCCCATGGTCATGACCTGCTCGCGTCCGTCCTCGCCCAGCACGGTACAGTTCATCGCGGCGCTGTACTTGGTGCCCAGTTGGAAGATGTGTCCCACTTCGATGCCGCGACAGATATCGAGTTCGCCGTTTCCGTCGGGACTGGGATCGCCGGCCACCACGTTGCGCAGGTCCTCGACCCGCGTGGGGCGCGCATCACGTTGCCAGTTCACACCGGTCATGTGCTCGCCATCGCGGTTGGCGCCGCAAACAAAATCTGCCAGGCAGGCGGCGGCGCGATCCACAAGCGTGGTCAGCGGCAGGTCCACCGGGCCGATGGATCCGGGTGCACAACCGCAGGCAGCACGAATTTCCGCTTCAGCGGCCAGTTCCAGTGGCTCTGCCACCTCGGGCTGGTTCTGCGCCTTGATCTCGTTGAGTTCGTGGTCGCCGCGCAATACCAGGGCGACCAGTGTGCCGGTCTCCGCTCCCTTGACGATCAGGGTTTTCACAGTCTGCTGCGCTGAAACCTGCAAAAAAGCAGAGACAGCTTCGATGCTGTGCTGGCCGGGCGTGGCGACGGTCGCGAGGGGTAGGGAGGGGGCGGGCGGTTCTGCCTGCGCTGCCAGTGCCTCGGCCTTCTCCACGTTGGCGGCATAATCGCCGGTGGTGCTGTAGGCGATGGCATCCTCTCCTGAGTCGGCCAGTACGTGAAACTCGTGGGAACCGGTTCCGCCGATGCTGCCGGTGTCGGCCAGTACCGCCCGGTACCTCAGTCCTAGTCGCGTGAAGATGCTGGAATAGGCCGCATACATGCGGTCGTAGGTCTGCAGCAGGCTGTCGTGATCGAGGTGAAAGGAGTAAGCGTCCTTCATCAGGAATTCGCGGGCACGCATGATGCCGAAGCGCGGCCGGATCTCGTCGCGAAACTTGGTCTGGATCTGGTAGAAATTGACCGGCAGTTGCTTGTAGCTGCGGATTTCCCGGCGCGCGAGGTCGGTAATCACCTCTTCGTGGGTAGGGCCGAACACGAAGGCGCGATCATGCCGGTCGGTGAGTCGCAGCAGTTCCGGTCCGTACTGGGCCAGGCGCCCGGATTCTTCCCATAATTCGGCTGGCTGTACGGCCGGCATCAGCACTTCAATGGCTCCTGCCCGGTCCAGTTCCTCGCGCACGATGCGCTCAACTTTGCGCAGTACCCGCAGGCCGAAGGGCATCCAGGTGTACAGGCCGGAAGCCAGGTTGCGGATCATGCCGGCGCGCAGCATCAGCTGGTGGCTGATGACCGTGGCATCGGCCGGGGTTTCCTTGAGCGTGGAAATTAAGAACTGGCTGGTACGCATAGGGGGACGATCCGATCAGGGTTGATGCGCGGATTGTACAGTTTCGGCGTCTGGAACGTAGGCCCGGAGGGGGCATTGCGAAACCGGCGGGGTGCTCGCGCAGCACATAATCAGCAGGATGCGGCTATAGCTGGAATTCCGGCATGAAGCCCATGCCCCAGAAAACCGCGGTAACGGCCAGTTTGACGACCAGGAAAACCAGTCCGACGGTCATCACCGAGCAGGAGAACAGGAAGCCGCGCTCCTCACTGATCTGCATGACGATGGGGACGCCGATAAACAACAGGTATACGGTCCAGGCCACGAACAGCGGGCCGGCGAGCATGAACACCCACAGGCTGGGGACCAGCCCCATGAGGCCGCCGAAGAACATCGGCGTGGCCGTGTAGGCTGCCAGCTTGATGCCCTGCCGGATGGTGACTTCGCAGCCGTAGGTGTTGGCCATCCAGTGGATGAAGTAACCGAGAATGAAAACGTCGAACCAGAGCGCAAAATAGGAGGCTGCGGCCAGTAACAGCGATACCTGGTGGGTCACCAGTTTGACTTCGCCGGAGGGCAGTTGCCAGCCGATATGGGCGGCGCCGATATAACCGCAAACCGCGGGTATCAGGGCAAGGACGGCTACGTGCCCGTAATACATCTCAAAAATGGTGGGGGAGTCTGTGCGGATGGTTTCCCATTCGTCGCGTGGATGGGTGACGATTCCCCAGACGTGCCGCAGAAACATATTCGACCCTCGTGCGTGCCGTGGTAACGGTGCTTTTTTGGCCCGGAATCCAGTTCACCCGGATTCCGGCAGCCGGGATTCCGCAGAAAGAAGGTACCGCGGCTGGCAGATTCCCCCCTATTATAAGACGGGATTCCACAGCCGGGGACCGAAATGTACCAACTCCACCCTCAACTCGCCCGCGATTGCCGAATCCTTGGCGAATTCCCACTCTGCCAGGTACTGCTGATGAACGACAGCAACTACCCGTGGTTCATCCTCGTGCCGCGCGTCGCGGATATCACCGAGATTTTTCAGCTCAGCCGGGAAGATCAGCGCCGGCTTATGGACGAGTCCAGTCGGTTCTGCGAGGCCATATACCGGGAATTTTCTGCGCACAAGATCAATGTCGCTGCGCTGGGCAACGTGGTGCCGCAGTTGCACGTGCACCATATCGTGCGCTACCGGGATGATCCGGCCTGGCCGGCCCCGGTCTGGGGAAATGCGGCACCGACCCCGTACACCGAGGATCAGTTCGAAGGTCTGCGCGGCCGCCTGTCGCACCTGTTTAACGCCTGAATCGGCTGTCGGCTGCCGCGGCATCGCAATGCCATGCGGTTTTTCGCACCGCAAATAAAAACGGCCCCGCATGCGGAGCCGTTTGTGCTGGGGTGTTGACCTGTTATTCGGCCATTTCCTTCAGCTTCTTCAGCGGGCGAACCTTGACCATGGTACGTGCCGGCTTTGCCTTAAAGACGGTGGGTTCCTTGGTGAACGGGTTGATGCCCTTGCGTGCTTTTTGCGCCGGCTTCTTGATCGTGACGATCTTGAACAGGCCGGGCATGGTGAACTCACCAATACCGCGCTTGTTCAGGTGACGTCCGATCAGGCTGCCCAGTGCGTCGATTGCCTTGCTGGCTTCGGCGCGTGAGATGCCGGTTGCGTCGGCGATTTCCTGCAGCATCTGGGTCTTGGTCATCTTGTCCTTGATGGCCGTGGTCTTCATTGCAGGTGCTGCTGCCTTGGCTGCGGCCGGCTTGCGGGCCGGTGCTTTGCGTGCTGCGGGCTTGCGCGCTGCGGGCTTACGAGCTGCTGGCTTCTTGGCGGCGGGTTTTTTGGCGGCCGGCTTACGGGTCGTCTTGGCGGGGGCTTTCTTGGCTGCCGGTTTACGGGCAGCGGGTTTGCGGGTGGTACTTCTGGTGGCCATGGGCACATCCTTTTTGCTGGTAGACACTGTTTTTGTCGAGTCAGAGCCATACATCCATGCTCATACGACGTCTGAGTTATAGATCAATTCAATGGGTGGAGCAAGCAGGAAAGTGCGTTTGACCCTGTAAAAATAGGGTTTAACGCCATTTAGGGTGATAACGGTGCCTTGAGGTTGTCGATGGCGACCTGTTTTCACCGCTCTGCAGCGGGAAACGGGTGTGTGGGTAGCGAGCGGATTCGGGGTGGTGGGGGAGCGCTTGATTTCCCACGATACGGACGCATTTTCCCGGGAGAACCTTATGAGGTTCCCCGGGCACGGGTGTTGTATACTCCGCGCCCTTCGGTACGTTCCCGATTCGTCGAAAATGAGGTGCTTTTCAGACATGCCGATCTACGAATATCAATGCCAGGATTGTGGCCATCAACTCGAGGCGATTCGCAAGTTCTCCGATCCGCCACTCGAAGAGTGCCCGGAGTGCGGTAAACCCGGCCTGAAGAAGCTGGTTTCAGCGCCCAGTTTCCGTCTCAAGGGCGGTGGCTGGTACGAAACCGACTTCAAGTCGGGTGACAACAAGAAAAACCTGGCCGGCGACAGTGCCGCCGACACGAAGGCGGGCGCCGGGACTGGTGGTTCGGGTGATTCTGGCGGCCCGGGCGACAAGGGCAAGAAAGAAACCACCGCCAGCCCGGACAAGTCCGACAGTGGCAAGAAGCCTGCAGAGAGCAGCAAGAGCGACAGCAAGCCCGCTTCGGCCGGCAAGTCGAGTTCCAAAAACCAGGCTGCCTGACGCAGCCCTGATCCCAGCGCCGGAGCGTGCACATGAGAAGTCACTACTGTGGAGCCATCCGCGAAAATCAGATTGGTTCCGAGGTCACGCTGTGCGGCTGGATACACCGGCGACGGGATCACGGCGGCGTGATTTTCCTCGATCTGCGTGATCGCGAGGGCATTGCCCAGGTCGTTTTCGATCCCGATCGGGCCGACATGTTCGCGCTTGCCGAGCGGGTGCGCAGTGAATACGTGGTGAAAGTCACCGGAAGAGTGCGCGAACGACCTGCCGGCACCGAGAATCCGGCCATGGCGACCGGGCAGGTTGAGGTGCTTGGCCTGTCGCTGGAAATCCTCAGCGAGGCCGAAACCCCGCCGTTCCCGCTGGACGAGTACCACGAATCCGGCGAAGACGTCCGCCTGAGGTTTCGTTACATCGACCTGCGCCGGCCGGAAAACCAGTCCCGCATCATGTTCCGGTCGCGCCTGACACACGGCGTCCGCAATTTCCTCGACGGCGAGGGTTTCCTGGATATCGAAACCCCGATGCTGACCCGTTCCACCCCCGAGGGTGCGCGTGACTACCTGGTGCCCAGCCGCACCCATACCGGCAACTTCTTCGCCCTGCCGCAATCGCCGCAGTTGTTCAAGCAATTGCTGATGATCTCCGGGTTCGACCGCTACTACCAGATCGCCCGCTGTTTCCGTGATGAAGACCTGCGTGCCGATCGTCAGCCCGAGTTCACACAGATCGACATCGAGACTTCGTTCATGGACGAAGCCGGGGTGATGGATGTTGCCGAGCGCATGGTGCGCCAGCTGTTCAGCAAGCTCATTGATGTGGAACTGCCGGACTTCCCCTGCCTGACCTGGCACGACGCAATGCGCGATTACGGCAGTGACCGGCCCGATCTGCGGAACCCGATGAAGCTGATCGACGTCGCAGACCTGCTGAAAGACGTCGAATTCAAGGTCTTTTCAGGGCCGGCCAATAACCCCGAGGGGCGGGTGGCGGCGCTGTGTGTGCCCGGTGGCAACGAGCTGACGCGCAAGGAAATTGACGAGTACACGAAGTTTGTCGGCATCTACGGCGCCAAGGGCCTGGCCTATATCAAGGTCAATGAAGCCAACCCGGCCGGCCTGCAGTCGCCCATCCTGAAGTTCCTGCCGGAAGCGGCGATCATTGAAATCCTGGCGCGTACCGGCGCCCGGGCAGGCGACCTGATTTTCTTCGGTGCCGACCGGGCCAGCGTGGTCAACGAGGCACTGGGTGCGCTGCGGGTGCGCCTGGGCATCGACCGCAAGCTGCTGGAATGCGAATGGGCGCCGTGCTGGGTGGTCGACTTTCCGATGTTCGAGAAGGACGACCAGGGCAACTGGAATGCGCTGCATCATCCGTTTACCGCGCCGTCCTGTCCGGTCGAAGAACTGGAAGCCAATCCGGGTGCGGCGCTGTCCCGCGCTTACGACATGGTACTCAATGGTACTGAACTCGGGGGCGGATCCATCCGTATTCACCGCCAGGACATGCAGTCCGCGGTGCTGGCACTGCTGGGTATCGGTGCGGACGAAGCGCGCGAGAAGTTCGGTTTCCTGCTTGACGCGCTGAAGTACGGCGCACCGCCGCACGGCGGCATCGCCTTCGGCCTGGATCGTATCGCCATGCTGATGTGTGGCGCGGGTTCGATCCGGGACGTGATCGCGTTTCCGAAGACCCAGACGGCTTCCTGCCTGCTGACCCACGCGCCGGCCGAGGTGGGCAATCGGCAGTTGCGTGAGCTGGGTATTCGCCTGCGCACCAAAGAACCGACCAGGGAGCCGACACCAGGCGCCTGAACTCCGGAGGGGTACTTATGGCCGGACACAGTAAGTGGGCCAACATCAAGTTTCGCAAGGCAGCGCAAGACTCCAAGCGAGGCAAGATCTTCACCAAGCTGATTCGCGAGATCACCGTGGCCGCACGCCAGGGTGGCGGCGAAGTCGCTGACAATCCGCGCCTGCGTACGGCCGTGGACAAGGCGCTGGGCGCCAACATGACCCGCGATACGATCGACCGGGCCATCGCGCGCGGCGCCGGCAATACCGAGAGCGATCAGCTCGTCGAACTCAGCTACGAGGGCTACGGGCCGCATGGCGTCGCCATCCTGGTCGAGGCCATGACCGATAATCGCAACCGCACCGCGGCGGAAGTTCGCCATGCGTTTACCAAGAACGGCGGCAGCCTGGCTGCGGAAGGCTCGGTGGCCTACCTGTTCAGCCGGTCCGGCCAGATCACCCTGGCACCCGGTGCCAGCGAAGATGATGTCATGGAGGCCGCCATCGAGGCTGGGGCCGAGGATGTCGTGGTGAACGAGGACGCCTCCGTGGATGTCACCACCACGCCGGAAACCTACGAAGCGGTTCTGGCGGCGCTGCGTGCCGCTGACCTGGAACCGGTCAATGCGGAAGTCACGCTGGTGCCTGCCACCCATGCGGAACTTGATCTTGACGGTGCCCGCACCATTATCGCCCTGGTGGACATGCTCGAAGACCTGGACGACGTGCAGAATGTCTATACCAACGCCGAGTATCCGGAAGGCGCTTTCGACTAGTCAGCGGGACGGTTCCGGGACATTCCCGCGCAGGGGTTCCACGCTGCCATGACCTGACCACGGGAGCCTGTTAGTATGGATCGGCAGAGGATCTGTGGCTTCGCGAGGGATAGCGCATGCCCCGAATACTGGGGATCGACCCGGGATCCAGAATCACCGGTTACGGGGTGATTGACGTCCATGGTGCCAGGCAGACCTGGGTAGCCAGCGGCTGTATTCGTTGCGCGAGTGGCTCTCTTCCCGAACGAATCGCCCGAATATTTTCCGCTGTTGAACTGGTGGCGAGCGACAATGACGTCGACACGGTCGCGGTGGAAAAGGTTTTCATGGCCCGTAATCCTGATGCGGCGCTCAAACTGGGCCAGGCACGCGGTGCTGCGATTGCCGCAGTCGCCCGGCGCGGTCTCCCGGTTTTTGAATATTCTGCCCGCGAGGTAAAGCGCTCTGCAGTAGGCAGTGGTGCCGCCTCCAAGGGCCAGATCCAGGACATGGTCACGCGCCTGCTGTCGCTGCCCGGCGTCCCCCAGGCTGATGCGGCCGATGCACTGGCAGTGGCACTCTGCCATGCACAGCAACTGATGAATCCCGCCACCAAGGCGCTTTATGGAATGACCCCGGAGGCTCTCTCTTGATCGGACATTTGCGTGGCGTGGTACTGGACCGGCAACCGCCCAGGTTATTGCTGGAAGTGCAGGGCGTGGGTTACGAGCTCGAAGTGCCCATGTCGGCCTGGCCTTCACTGCCGCCGGTAGGCGATGGCACCAGTTTGTGGACGCACCTGCAGGTGCGCGAAGACGGACAATCCCTGTATGGCTTCGCCGGCCAGGACGAGCGCGACCTGTTCCGGGCGCTGATCCGGGTCAGTGGCGTGGGGCCCAAGCTGGCGCTGGCGATCCTTTCCGGCATGAGCGCCGGCGAGTTTGTGCACGTGGTGCGCGAGGGCCAGGTGGCGAAACTGGTGCGTATTCCCGGCGTCGGTCGCAAGACGGCCGAACGACTGGTGCTGGAGATGCGCGACCGCCTGAAAGCGCTGCCAGCCTTTTCCATCACGGACGGTGCGGTGGCCACCACGGCTGGCGGTGTTTCCGCACATTTGCAGGATGAAGCCGTGCAGGCGCTCGTCGTGCTTGGTTACCGGGAACAGGAAGCCGAAAAGGTGGTTGCCCGGGTTCAGGCGCCGGTTACCGATAGTGCCGCGCTGATCCGGGCGGCGCTGCAACTGGCGGCGCAAAACTCATGAGTGATTCCCTGATCGAGCCGGACCGGCTGATTTCACCGCAGGAGAAAGCGGAAGAAAGCATCGCCGAGGTCAACCTGCGCCCGGGAAGCCTGGCCGATTACATCGGCCAGCAGCGGATTCGCGAGCAACTTGGCCTGGCCATGGAGGCCGCCCGCCGCCGCAGGGAAGCTTTGGATCATGTGCTGGTATTTGGCCCGCCGGGGCTGGGCAAGACCACCCTGGCGCACGTGATTGCCAACGAGATGAACGTCAACCTGCGCAGCACTTCCGGGCCGGTCCTGGAAAAGGCCGCTGACCTGGCCGGTCTGCTGACCGGGCTGGAAGAGGGCGATGTGCTTTTTATCGACGAGATCCACCGTCTCAGCCCGGTGATCGAAGAGTTCCTGTATCCGGCGCTGGAAGATTTCCAGATCGATATCATGCTCGACAGCGGGCCGGCGGCACGTTCGGTGAAGCTCAACCTGCCGCCGTTTACGCTGGTCGGCGCCACCACCCGTGCCGGGCTGCTTACGTCGCCGCTGCGCGATCGTTTCGGGCTGGTGCAACGGCTGGAGTTTTACGAGCAGGGCGACCTGGCGGCCATCGTCACCCGCTCGGCACGACTGCTGGGCATACCCATGGACCCGGCAGGCGCGGATGAAATCGCCCGCCGCTCGCGCGGAACGCCGCGGGTCGCCAACCGCCTGCTGCGGCGGGTGCGGGATTATGCCGAGGTGAAAGGGGATGGCCGCATCAGCGAAGAGATTGCCGCTGCCGCGCTGTCCATGCTGGAAGTGGACTCTGCCGGCCTCGATCACATGGATCGCCAGTTGCTGGAAGCCCTGTTGCAGGTGTTTGATGGCGGGCCGGTCGGGCTGGAGAGCCTGGCTGCCAAGCTGGGCGAAGCAGCTGGCACCCTTGAGGACGTGTACGAGCCCTACCTGATCCAGCAGGGCTACCTTGCGCGCACGTCGCGTGGACGGGTGGCCACGCGGCTGGCCTGGGAACGATTTGGCTTGCAGCCGCCGGAAACTGCGGCCGCCGGGGATGAGAATAAAGACCAGCTTTTCTGATCAGAACGGCGCCCCGAGCCGGGCTGCCGACGAAAGAATTTGCGCCGATACTGCGGATTGCCGCAGAATCGCTTTCGAAAATACTACCCAGGGAATGCCAGCTTGAAGCAATTCAGTCTTCCGATCCGCGTGTACATCGAGGATACCGATGCCGGTGGCATCGTTTACTACGTCAACTACCTGAAATTCATGGAGCGTGCCCGTACCGAGTTTGTGCGGCATTTCATCTTCGAGCAGAGCTCCCTGCTGCGTGAACGCATCCTGTTCGTGGTGCATTCCTGCAATATGCGCTTTCTCAACCCGGCGCGGATTGACGACGAACTGATCGTGACTGCCGAGGTCGTCAAGCTGGGGCGGGCGAACATGGTGTTCGGGCAGTCGGTCAAGCGCGCCGACAACGGGCTGTCGCTGTGCGAGGGCGAAGTCAAAATCGCCTGTATCAATTCCGTGACCATGAAGCCCTGCGCGATACCCGAGGCGCTCTATAACGCCGTTCAAAGTGTAATGTGATGCAGGTATATTTCCGGGCTGACCCGGTTCGCACCGGGCGGGCGTTCATACCAGCAATCAACTATCAGAATAAAGATTTCAGGGGGTACGGATCGTGAGCGATCACATGTCGCTGTGGAGCCTGTTCGTCAATGCGAGCCTGGTTGTTCAACTTGTAATGTTGCTGTTGCTGGCGGTGTCGGTGATTTCCTGGGCCATGATTTTCCAGCGCTCGCGCGTGCTGCGGGTCGCCGGGCGCTCGTTCCGTGAATTCGAGGAATTGTTCTGGTCCGGTATGGATCTTGGCAAGCTCTACCGCCAGGTGGACACGCTGCCCGACGGTCCGACCGGGGTGCAGGCCATCTTCCGCGCCGGCTTCAAGGAATTCAACCGGCTGCACCAGAAGCCGGGTGTCGATCCCGATGCCGTGATGGACGGCGCCCAGCGGGCCATGCGCGTGGTGGTTTCCCGGGAAGAGGAAAAACTCGAGGCGCACCTTCCCTTCCTGGCGACTGTCGGCTCGACCAGTCCCTATGTCGGGCTGTTCGGAACCGTGTGGGGCATCATGAATTCGTTTCGCGGCCTGGCCAATGTGCAGCAGGCGACACTGGCAACCGTGGCGCCCGGCATCGCCGAGGCACTGGTGGCCACTGCCATGGGTCTTTTTGCCGCCATTCCGGCGGTCATCGCGTTTAACCGCTATTCCGCCCGGGTTGACGTTCTGACCAGTGGCTACGAGACCTTCGCCGACGAGTTTACGAGTATTTTGCACCGCCAGGCGCATGGCGGACATTCAACATAGAAGGCAGGGGAGAGCCCAGTGAGACATCCCGGCCGGCGCAAGCCCATCGCGGAAATCAACGTAGTTCCCTACATCGATGTGATG